>DASYSA010000715.1:0-8197 GCA_036003885.1 Blastocatellia bacterium
CTACGCAGATGAGGTAGCTATCCTTTCGAAAATCACGGCTCAGACGCTGTTGGTCCTACTTGATGGTGTCGAGGATCCGCATAACCTCGGCGCCATCATACGCAGCGCTGAATGCGCGGGTGCAACGGCGGTCATCATACCCGAGCGACGGGCCGCGCATCTTACGGACGCGGTTGCAAAGACCTCGGCGGGCGCGGTTGAGTATCTTCCGGTTGCTCGGGTGACTAATCTTGCGTCGTACATAGAGCAGCTCAAGAAGCAGAACGTTTGGGTTGTAGGGGTCGAGAGTTCGGCGAAGATGTCCTATACCGACTACGACTATGAAGGTGCGTTGGCTCTAGTCTTCGGTGGGGAGGGACAAGGGCTTCATCGACTGGTGCGCGAGCGATGCGATGTTCTTGTGTCGATTCCGATGCATGGGCGGATCAGTTCGCTAAATGTTTCGGTAGCCGTGGGAGTGGTGCTGTTTGAGGCTATGAGGAGGAGGATTTAGGATCTAGGATCTAGGATTTAGGATCTAGGGATATCCAGGATTTGAATCTACGGGCGACCGCCTGAGGTGCCATTCAAATGGACCCAAACGAAACCCTAAATCCAGATCCTAGATCCTAGATCCTAGATCCTAGATCCTAAATCCTCCACTGCTTCCACTTCCTGGCTCTTGCTCGCCTCTACCGAAGGCAGCGTCAGTGCGAGTACCAGGGCGACCAACATGATCGAGCCGCTGACCCAGTATGGAGTTACTCCATAGTTCTCAGCACCGCGATTTGTGTCTCGTTCCAGCAGCCACCCGCCGAACAGTGGACCTATGATCCGGGCCAGACTCGCAACCGAGGACATCACCCCCATCACCCGCCCTTGCGCCGCCGGACTCACGCTCTTTGAGGCGAGCCCATTGAGCGTCGGAGTCATCAGGCTGTTGCCTACCGCGATTCCTCCGCTCAGCAGTATTAACAGCGACGTCGATGGACTGAGCGGGAGCATGAACATGCTGACGGCAAACACGGCTGTGCCGGCGACGGCGAGAGCCTTATCGCCAAAGAGCTTCACCAACCTTCCGATCAAGCCACCTTGAATCACTGCTCCCAGGATTCCTACATACCCGAACAGCAATCCGGTGCGCCAGGCGTCAAAACCGAAGCGATGCTTAGCGAACAAGGCGTACGTTGCCGTTAACATTGCAAATGAGACAGTCGAAAAGAAGGAGGCTGCCATCACGACCCCCATTGTCCGGCTTCCCGCTTCGCTGATTATCTGAAAAATCGAAGCGCGTTTACTCGCGCCAGTCCGGTGCTGTGAGGAGAGGCTCTCAGGCAGCAAAAAGAAGAGTGCGGTCGCATTTGCCGCTGCCAGTCCAGCAGCAAACAGAAAGGGCGCGCCGGGTGAAATATGACTCATCAAGCCGCCGATCACCGGCCCTACGACAAAGCCCAGCCCGAACGCCGCGCCGATCAATCCCATTCCGCGCGAGCGCTCTTCTGGAGGCGTGACGTCTGCGATATAGGCTTGCGCGGTTGATATATTGCCGCCTGTTATGCCGTCGATAATCCGCGCGACAAACAGCACCCACAATGTGTTGGCGAAGCCCATCAGAAGGAAGCCGAGTGAGGTGCCGATCATGCTCACCAGCAGAACGGGCCGGCGGCCGATTCTGTCGGAGAGTCTGCCCAGGAGCGGCGCAAACACGAACTGCATCGCCGAGTAACTAGCCACCAGCAATCCGATGACGGCTTCGGAAGCGCCGAACTTCTCGGCGTAAAGCGGCAGTACTGGAATGACTATGCCGAAGCCGACGAGATCGATGAAGATGGTGACAAAGATGATGATGAGGGGTGATCGGCTCTTTGGCATTGGCCGCGCGAGATTCCTTTCAAGTTATGGAGCGAGAAGCCGACTCAAGAAAGAAAGTCGCGAAGGAGTTTACCAGTTTGATGGGGGTAAGCAAATTCGGATGGCCGAGCTTAGAAAAGGGGTAAGGCGTCTTACGGACCCGCCCGGAGCACGAGTAACCCGCTAGAATATCTGATAAGCCCGCTTCAACAAGTCGCGCTTGAGCGTCACGTAGCTCTGCTCACCCACCAGCGTCTTGATCAGAACCGTCCTTACACCCCGATGCCAGCGTGCCAGACTCACCACCGCATCCGTGAACACCTGCCCGAAGAAGTAACCGTGATAAAACCGCGGCAGCCTGTAAGACGCGTGCTCGAGATCATGGCCAAACTCCTGACGCCACCGCCGCTCATACGTCGCGGTTGGAGTCTCGTATGTGCTCGTCGAAACGCTCTCGCCAATCAACGCTTCCGCCAGCAGGTCGGCCGATTTGAACGCGTAGTAAATACCCTCACCTGTTATGGGATCGGCAAATCCCGCCGCATCGCCAATCAGCGCCCATCCCTCCCCCGTTGTTCGAAGCTCCTTCCAGCTCCTGAACTCAAGGGTCGGAATCTTAGCCCCGAAGAAACTGAGTCGAGACTCCTCGGGCAGCTTGCCCCCGTAGTAGTCGCACACAAAACTCTTCAACAGAGTGCGCAGCTCCTCAGAGGTCCTCTCGCCCAGCTTTGACGCCACGCCAAAGTTCATCACTTCAGGCCGCGGAAAGGCCCACAAATACCCGGTAAAATCCTTCAGGAACTTCACCACCGCTTCCTCATCACCTGCGCTGCCATTCCCGGGTCCCGCTTCTGAGGTCACGTTATATCCGAACGCGAGCGCGAGATCGCCCTTCGGGAAAATGCCCACAAGGCGACGCCTGGTGAAACTGGCCGCGCCATCCGCCCCCACCAGGTATGGCGCGCTCCATCGTGCTCCATCGTCTGTAGTGAGACACCACTGGTTGCCCTCCCGTTCAAAATCGGTCACTGCGGCGCGCATGAATCTGGCCCCGGCATTTGTGGCCCGGTCGAGCACCAGCCGGTTCAAGACCTCCCTCGAGTAGATGGCAAATGGCTCATCGAGTCTTACGGAGACACGCCGTTCGAGAGGTGAGATGAGAGTTATGCGGTCAATCAGTTTCTTGGGATAACTTCCGCTCTGCAGGATGAAGGCAAACTCGCGAAGAGCTCGGGTGGGCACGCCTCCGCCGCAAGGTTTTTCCCAGGCCCCTTTTGGATCGAATAGCACTACGTCTCGACCGGATGCTGCAAGTCGCGAAGCCAGGTGGGCCCCTGCCGGGCCGGCTCCTAGTATCGCGATCTCTGCTGACTGCTCGGGCATAGACGGCAAAAGTCTAACGGGTCAATAAATGCGAATCAAGCAGGAAGAAATTCGAAATGCGAAATTCGAAATGCGAAATTGCTCACACGATTCTTGACGGGGACGGTCCCTCGATTGTGCGATTCTGATTTCATTCGTGCAAGCAGGACCTGGCTTTCCGCGCAAAATCGTGATGCGCACCCCTCAGGCAGGAAGAATTTCGCATTTCGCATCATTTCGAATTTCGAAAATTCGGAAATTCTCATTTCCCCTGCTATGATCGCGCACTGGATGGGAGGCGCGTTGCGTGTGAGGTTGAAGGATGACAAGCGCAGGGAACTGACAGCAGTGCGGGACAGGGTCAAGGTACTAAAGCAGCGACTCCAATTCTAACGGGGGGAGACGTTTCGCGTTCCGCGTTTGCATCTTAGTAAAATCAGAAGGGGCTGATCTTGCCAGAGCATACATCACCGCAGAGGCACCAAGAACGCAAAAGGGACGCAGAGGAACGCGAAACGCGGAACGCAGAACGCGAAACGCAAAACGCAAAACCCGAAACCCGAAACCCGAAACCCGAAACGCCTCTGCTATCGGTCATCGTGCCGTGTTACAACTCTGAGCTGACCATCCGCGAGTGCCTGACTGCCATCCTCAATCAGCAAACAGAGATTAGCTTCGACGTCATAGTGGTGGACAGCTCATCCGACCTGACCCCAGGAATCGTCGAGCGGGAGTTTCCTTCAGTTCGGCTGATTCGGTTCAACAAACGCACGTATGCCGGGGCCGCTCGCAATGCAGGAGCGAAAGCCACCACGGCCCAGTATTGCCTGATGATCGATTCCGACTGCGTCGCTCGGCCTGACCTGATCCAGCGAGTGGTGGAACGTCACCGCGAAGAGTCTTACGCCGCGGTTGGCGGCTCACTCCGCAACGGCACGCCCGGGAGCCTGAGCGGCTGGATCGGATACTTGATCGAGTTCAAGGAGTTCATGCCGACTGCGCCCATGCGACTCGAGAAGAGCATCCCGACCGCTAATCTCGCGTACCGGCGCGAGGCGTTGGAACGCCACGGTTATTTTGACGAAGAGATGTGGCTCGCCGAAGACATCCTGCTCAACTGGAAGATGTACAACTCGGGCGAGCGCATTCTGTTCGATCCTGCGATTGAGGTGGCCCATTTGAATCGCACCGGGTGGCGTCCGGTGTTGTCTTACCAGGTAAGCCTGGGGAGCTTGTCGGCCGCAGCGAGAAGGCGAGGGGGTCTGCCAGGGGAGATCCTGCTTAGGCATCCGTTGTTGATCCTGCTTATGCCATTTGTGAGGACCTTGCGCGCGGCCCAGTGGTTTGCAGCATACGACCGGAGAGTCCTGGGGTTGTTCCTGCTGATATGGCCGCTGTACTTGTTGGCGGCGGCATTCTGGTCCTTCGGTTTCTTTCGCGAAGTCATGGAAGAGAGCTGGCAAGAGGCCAGCGAATAGAGCATCCCCTTTGAGGTGAGCTTGACCGATCGAATCACTCTATCGAACCGGAGGGTTCTCGATATCTCTTTCTTTTTGCTGGCCCTGGTCTCATTGACCTATGCTGTGGCTACCGCGCCGCGGGGCGGTTCCGATTTGCGCTTCTTCTGGGAATGTGGGCAAAGCTGGCTGGATGGGACTTATAAAATTGGAAGCGGCCCCGGTCGTCTGTACCCACCGTTTTCCGCGCCGATGTTTGCGCCGCTTGCGCTAGTCCCGTTCGACTACCTGGTAATCATCTGGCTTGCCTTCAACATTGCGCTGACTTTTCTGACGCTGCATCTTGCGATCAGACTCTACGGCGCTGAATGGATGCTGCGGCCCGCGTTCTATCTGTCCGCGATGCTGTTAACGTGGGCAGGGTTCAGGGTCACGCTCAGGTTGGGACACATCAGTCTACTCATGACCGCACTGGTGCTTGGCGCGTTGTTAGCCAGTCGAAGGAATAGAAAGGTGTTGGCCGGCGTGCTGATGGGTCTCTCTCTTTGCAAGTATTCGTTGACGCTTCCCTTCCTCCTGTATTTCATCTTCAGAAAAGAGTGGAAGGTCGCGGCTGTGGCGTTGATGGTACCGTTGGTTTTTGCGGAGGTCTTCGCGCTGCGAATGGGGACGACGGTCGTCGATTCGTGCAGGACGTATGCGAGCGTGATGTTTGAGGGCCAGGTGGCAGGCGGAACGGGTTGGATGGGCACAGCCGGCAATACCGAGATAAGACCGTTGTTGATGAGCGTCACAGGTGGCAACGAAACGCTGACGCTCGCTCTCACGGTCACGCTGGGGCTCGCAGGGCTGATCGCGATGGCGGTTGTCTTTAGGCGAACGCCGGAATGCGAGAAGGCGCAATTCGCCGTGCTCGCGCTCTTCGCTCTGTGGTCGGCTTATCATCGAGTCTACGATTCTGTGATCTGCATTTTGCCGGCCGCGTTGCTAATCGACTTCGTCGTGCGGAAGAAGCTTGTTGGATTCAGTCGTTTCTGGCTCGGGGGTCTTGGCCTGCTGACGCTGAGTCTACCGGGCTTGTTGACTGAACGGCTTCACTTGGATGCAGCGGAGTTATCGGGCAATCCGGCTGGCTGGCTCGGGCTGCACATTGAGAGGTTGTTGGTGTTTGGGCTGTTCTGGTCGCTTCTATTTGTGATGTGGCGCGAGGCACGAAGCCACCGGGCGTCAGTTCATGGTGTTCCGCTTTCACCTGGCACGACTAGCGCTGACTTATGAAGTTACCTAAATTCGCCCGTAATAGCTCGCTTTCAACCTGGCGGAACTAAAAAGTTCTCAATCAAGCAGGTCCGGTTGCTCGCGAGTTATTCGCGCCCACAGCGGTTGGAACTGGAACCAGCCCGCTTCGTGACTGCCGACTTGTTGCTGCGTGAGCAGCGCATTCTCATGGCCGATTTTGATCGGAGTTCCGGCAGCTTCGGCCAGCAGTTGAGCCTGACAGCTACGCTCCATCGTAATGAACCACCAGGCCGCTTCATCGACGGTCCGGCCCACGGTCAGCAAGCCATGATTTCGCAGGATAAGTGCCTTCTTATCACCGAGTGTCTGGGCAATGCGGGCTCCTTCCGCCGGCTCATATACGACGCCGGTGAAGTCATTGAAGAGCGCGTGATCTTCGTAAAAGGCGCAGGCATCCTGAGTCAGCGGGTCCAGCAACCGGCCCAGGGACGACCACGTCTTGCCATAGAGCGAATGTGCATGCGCGGCGGCGATTGCATCGGGCCTCGCCTGGTGAACCTGCGAGTGAATGGCGAAGGCCGCTCGATTCACCTCGTGGTCTCCCTCGACGACTTCGCCGCGATGATTGATGAGAATCAAGTCCGAGACTCGTATCTGACCGAAGTGCATGCCGAAGGGATTCACCCAGAAGTGATCGGTAAGCTCCGGATCGCGCGCTGTGATGTGCCCTGCGACGCCCTCATCAAAACCGAAGCGTGAGAACAGGCGAAAGGCGGCGGCCAATCGTTCCTTGCGATACCGTCGTTCCTCTTCAGGCGTGGCAAACACCGGCGGCGTGGGAATGCGTAAGACTCTCTCGGGCGATTCAACCATTACAATCTCCTTCGGTATCCGGCCAGGGCTATTGCGCAAAGTAAACCCTGCAAAGAATCTGTGTACCACATTATCGAGGGCTTGAGAATAGCTTGTCATGTTTTGGGCGTTCTGGAACCGATGATCGCGGCAATCAGACAACCTATGTCGCAAGCGGAACGAACTAAAACACAATTCTCGTGTGTTCTCAGTCTATCTGGTGTAGAATTGCGTCGTCCGAGTTACGTACACAACAAACCACGGCCGCCAGTCACCGGACGGTCGTCTCCGAAGAGGGTTCGAACCTACGCTTGGCTCAGAATATGGAGTTACGCATGTATCTCCAGAATAAGAGTCCGAGCCCAAGCCAGAGTGCGCCGGAGCCGAAGTCCAAATCGCCTCGCGATCCGCGGTCAGGACTGTTCGACGCATGTTTCTTGGTCAGGTGGTTAGCGGAATCCGAAGGTGACTCTGTTATGCGAGGATCATCGCCACAACAGGTGCAGACACCGTCAACTGGGTCGCAGTCACACCATGCACCTCCTGTGTTCGTGTGGCCGGCGAAGACCGCCACGGCAAAAGGAGCTGCGACCGTACTCCTGTCGACGGCCGAAGCTGAGTACAAAAGCGGCAACACAAGCGTGCAGATAGCCGCTAACCAGATCTTCTTCCCCATAACTTCTTCCTCCTCGGGGTCGGTAGCTGAAATGCTGACAAACGTCAGGCACAGCGAATTGTATCAGCAATTGGCTTTTGCGCTAATAAAAGAGAAGCATTCTGAACAACTCCTCTCCACCGTTGGCGGGGCGCTCGTTACGGCCGCCGAGCAGGCGTATGGGTTGCGGTGGATGAGCGAGGTTGAGCGGGTCAGTAAACTGCTCCTAACTTTGCCGAACCCGTATCATAGCATCGGCAGCTACTACCACGCGTTGTACATAAAGCGCCGTGGCAACTTCGACGAAGCACGTCTTCTGTTCGAAAGGATTGCAACTCACGGCCCGGCGCGCTACAGAGCACGAGCTATTGCCTCCGCAGCAGCGGTCGCCTTCGACCTCGGTGCTCTGGACGTGGCGCTACCACTGTTCGTTGACGCGTGCCGAGCCGCCACTTCCAGAGCCTTCTGGGACCCGCTCGCCGCAGTCATAGGTTTCCACATGGTCGGTGTGGTGAAGAGCCTTGAGGGCGATCACCAGGGCGCCCTTTCGCATTTGGATCGGATGTTTCCTTTGGTTCGATCCATTGCATCACGGCAGCCATCTTTACTCTATGCCTACCTCAACAGCCTTGCCCTTGACCTGATGGCAGTGGGCCGTCTCGAAGAAGCAGCGAATGCCAGCAGCAGGGCTCTCGCTTCACCTTATGCCGCAGCCTATCCTGAATGGCAAGAGACGGGACTGGATATATCGCTAAAGAGACGCCGGCCTTCGCGGTCTGTGGTCGCGGTTGGAAGCCCAATC
>DASYSA010000716.1:0-35636 GCA_036003885.1 Blastocatellia bacterium
TGACGATGGACGCTGACCATCGTGTTAGGTTGAAAGCAAGCTACCCCGGGCTGACGCCCGTGGCTTTGACGATGGACGCTGACCATCGTGTTAGGTTGAAAGCAAGCTACCCCGGGCTGACGCCCGTGGCTTTGATTTGCCGCTCCGTTCTCTAACGAATCATTCAGGCCAGTTGTGGCTCGATTTGAGCTGCGGCCTTTGGCTCTTCGATCGGAGTCAGCCAGCCAAACTCGTCTTCCGATTCACCGGTGATGATGTCGAAGAACTGCTTTTGAATCTCGGTCGTGATGGGGCCGCGCCGTCCCGCTCCGACGATCACCTTATCGACTGAACGAATTGGCGTGATCTCGGCGGCCGTCCCAGTGAAGAAGACCTCGTCGGCGATGTAGAGCATTTCGCGCGGAATCGCCCGCTCGAGAACTGGGATTCGGAGTCGCTCGCAGATCTTGATGATCGAGTCCCGAGTGATGCCCGGCAGAATCGTAGAATAGAGCGGAGGAGTCATCACGGTACCGTCCTTGATCGTGAAGATGTTCTCGCCCGAGCCCTCGCTTATGTAGCCCTGCGGGTCGAGGGCGATGCCTTCGACGTAGCCGTTGATTTTGGCTTCCATCTTGATCAACTGCGAGTTCATGTAGTTTGCTCCGGCCTTGGCCATCGATGGCAGAGTGTTGGGTGCGATGCGAGTCCAACTCGAGACGCAGACGTCAACACCTTGTTCGAGGGCTTCAGCGCCGAGGTACTTGCCCCACTGCCAGGCACAAATGTAGGTTTCGATCGGGCAAGGGAAAGGGTCGACGCCAAAGCTGCCGTAGCCTCGCATAACGAGCGGCCTGAGGTAGCACTCTTTATAGCTGTTGGCTGTTACGATCTGCCTGCACGCCTCACTGATCTCTCCCTCACTGTGGCCGATTTGCATGCGGTAGATGTGAGCCGAGTTGAAGAGCCGTTCGATATGGGCATCCAGACGAAAGATCGCCGAGCCTCGTTTGGTATCGTAACAACGTATGCCTTCAAAGACGGACGAGCCGTAATTGATGACATGTGACATCACGTGTATCGTGGCGTCTTCCCAGGGGACCACCTCACCGTTTCGCCACACGAACGCGCCATGTTCCTGCTCAGTTGCCATTCATTCGCTCCTCTTGAGTCTAAGATTCAAAGCAGGTGTCAGCTGCGAGGTGTCAGGTGCGAGGTGTCACCTCTTAGATCTGACACCCGACACCCGACACCTGACACCTGACACCTCACACCTATCCCTGCGTGTATCGTGACATTGCCTCGTCCCACTTGTCCTGCGCTTTGAGCACGAGCTCGATCACTTCCCGAACTGCGCCACGGCCGCCTTCGTGCCGGGTCACAAGGTGTGAAAACTGTTTGACCTCTTCCACCGCGTCGTTCACCGCGACAGCCAGGCCTGACCGCCGGAGGAGCGGAATATCGACCACATCGTCGCCGACATAACAGACATCTTCATCGCCAATCCCTTCATCGGCGAGGATTTTCTCGTAAGATTCCATCTTGACCCACGCGCGCTCGTACAGATAGGCGACGCCGAGCTCTTTAGCCCGCATTCGAACGGCTACCGACGAACGGCCCGATATGATCGCCGTGCGCAGCCCCGCCCTCCCGGCCATCACAATCGCGTGGCCGTCCTTAACATCAAAGACCTTGGTTTCGTCGCCGCCCGGCAGGAGCAGTATTCGCCCGTCGGTCAGTACGCCGTCACAGTCCAGTATCAGCATTTTGACTTTACGCGATCGTTCGAGCAGGTCCTGTGAAGGTTCAGACACTCTTGCCTCGTCAACGGAAGTATTCTTCAAGCTGCTCGAAGCGCTCGATCAGCACTTCGGGTGAGGCTTTGCGGAGTTGGTCGGCGGTGCGAAAGCCATAACCCACCGCGCAGGTGTGCGCTCCCGCGCGGCGTCCGGCATTAACATCATTCTCGCTGTCCCCGATCATCACCGCCTGCTCGGGGGCGCCGCCGAGTTGCCGGATCGCTTCGAGGACGGGCGTCGGGTCCGGCTTGCGCTCCGCCACGGTGTCTCCTCCGACTATGATGCTGAAATACCGGGCTATCGAGAATCGCTCGAGGATCATCTCGGTAAAGCGCACCTCTTTGCTCGTTACAACCGCCTTCGGCTTGGAACTGAAGTGCTCGAGTGTCTTCCCGATGTCGGGGTAGAGTCGAGTCGACACGAACATTTGCTGGGAGTAGTGCTTGTGCATCAGCGCCATTCCATCGGCGTGGAGGAACTCATCCGGCGGGCGCAGGTCGGGATCAGTGGCAGTGAGCGAGCGATAGGTGAGAACGCGGACACCGTCGCCGACGAAGCCGGCGATCGTGTCTTCAGCTAGAGACCCCCTGTCGAGTTCGGCCAGCATAAGATTTATCGATCTCGCCAGGTCGGCCCGCGAATCTATGAGCGTCCCGTCCAGATCGAAGAGCATTAAGTCGACGTCAATCATTTTGTCCGTGGTCCGTGGTCCGTGGTCCGTGGTGGGTTGTTAATTGTCATTCACAACCGACAACTGACAACGGACAACGGACAAGTCTCATTCCTCTTCGTCTCTTAGTTTCGACAGCACTGAGAAGTCCTCAAGTGTTGTCGTGTCTCCGCGCACTTCGCCGCTTGTGGCGATCTCGCGCAGCAATCGCCGCATGATCTTTCCGCTTCGAGTCTTTGGCAGACCGTCTGTGAATCGTATGTCATCCGGTTTCGCCAGCGAGCCGATCTCCTTCGAAACCCATCGTCTCAATTCGTCCTTGAGCGCCTCCGAGGGTTCGTTGCCCGATTCAAGAGTAACGAACGCAGAGATCGCCTGGCCTTTCACATCGTCAGGCTTGCCCACCACCGCCGCCTCGGCCACCATAGGATGGGCCACCAGAGCCGATTCCACCTCCATGGTACTCAATCGGTGGCCCGAGACATTGATGACGTCGTCCACCCTTCCCATTATCCAGAAATAACCGTCTTTATCCCTGCGGGCGCCGTCCCCTGCAAAGTAGACCCCCGGAATCTCCGACCAGTACTGCTGAACATAGCGATCGGGGTCGCCGTAAATGGTTCGCAGCATCGAGGGCCACGGCCGCTTGATCACCAGAAGGCCCCCCGCGCCCGGCGGGACCGGCTTCCCTTCGCGATTCACCACTTCGACGACGACTCCGGGAAAGGGCCGCGTTGCTGAACCGGGCTTGGTGGGGATCGCGCCCGGCAACGGCGTGATCATAATCATCCCGGTTTCAGTCTGCCACCATGTGTCCACTATTGGGCAGCGATGGCGGCCTATGACTTCGCGATACCACATCCATGCTTCCGGATTAATAGGCTCGCCAACCGTGCCGAGCAATCGCAGGCTGTTAAGCTTATAGCGGCGAGGCCATCGCTCACCCCACTTCATGAAAGCACGGATCGCGGTCGGCGCAGTATAGAAGACGTTCACCTTGTGCCGCTCGATGATCTGCCAGAAACGATCCGGTTCGGGGTGGTTGGGGGCGCCTTCGTACATAACTGCCGTCGCCCCGTTTTGCAGCGGTCCATAGACGATGTAGCTGTGACCCGTCACCCAGCCGATGTCGGCGGTGCACCAGTAGATGTCTTCATCCTTCAGATCGAACACCCACTTTGTCGTTATATACGTACCGACCGAGTAGCCTCCTGTCGTGTGCAGAACCCCCTTCGGCTTTCCGGTGCTGCCCGACGTGTACAGAATGAACAGAGGATGTTCTGCGTCGAGTGGTTCGGCTTCGCACTCGTCTGACGCGTCGGCCATCAGATCGTGCCACCAGTGATCTCTCCCCCATTTCATTGAAACTTCCGACCCCGTGCGCTTGTACACGATCACGCTCTTAACCGACGGGCACGCTGCGAGGGCCTCGTCTACCGCGGGCTTGAGCTTTATCTCTGAGCCGCGGCGGTAGGCGCCGTCCTGCGTGATGACCGCGGAAGCCTGGGCATCGGTGATGCGGTCCACGAGCGCGGCAGCGGAGAATCCGCCGAAGACTATTGAGTGAGTGGCGCCGATACGAGCGCAAGCCAGCATCGCGATCGGCAGCTCGGGGGTCATGCCCATGTAGATCGCTACGCGATCCCCCTTCGTGATGCCGAGCGACTTCAGCACATTCGCGAACTTCGATACCTCAGTAAGTAATTGTTGATACGTGAGAGTTCGGACTTCGCCAGGTTCGCCTTCCCAGATGATCGCGGCTTTGTTACGGCGCCAGGTAGCGACATGGCGGTCCAGGCAGTTATACGACAGGTTGATCAGGCCTCCTGAGAACCACTTGGCCCAGGGGGCGTCCCAGTCGAGGACTTTGTCCCAGGTGGAAAACCAGTGAAGCTCGTGCGCGATGTCTCCCCAGAACCGCTCGGGATCGTCCTGAGCCAGCTTGTAGATGCGTTCGTAGTCGTCGAGGGTCTTTATGTGTGCATGCGCGCTGAACTCTTCAGGCGGATCGAATACGCGGTCCTCCTTCAGGATCGAGTCGATATTGGACTGCGACATCCGAGCTTCCTCCGGGTTGGGAATCTGGTAAGGCGAAGGTTGAAATGTATCACGCGAGCCTACAGCGGCTCAACGCTCTGTGGTTCGGGCGAGGTGTGACGACAGCTGGATCGTCGCTGAACGTCTTATGGACCGTTTCGAGTTATGAGCTTTCGAGTCTGGTTCACCGGAGAGGCAGAAGAGAGATGTTTGATACGTGATAGATCCTAAATCCTGGATGCCAGATCCTACTCTAAGTCGTGGTCTTGCACTTCTCTTCGATCAGCCGCTTCAAGGCCTGCGCATCCTGATCGTTGGGATCAACCTGGAGAGAGCGAGCCAACGAAGCCTGGGCGCCCGCACAGTCGTTCTTCAAGACCGCAATCCTCCCCAGAAGGACGTGCGCAGCGACAAGCTTCGGATTCCAGAATACAGCCGCCTTTAGCGCGTTCAACGCACGATCGAAGTCCCCTCGGCGTTCGTAGACTCGTCCCATCAGCAGGTGGGCCTCGTGGTTCTGCGGCGCCGACTGCAATAGCTTGCCGAGTTGCGCCAGCGCCTCTTCATCGCGGCCGTCGTAGAAGGCTTTGCGAGCGGATTCCATCAGCGACTCCGGCTGCGGCGCCTGAGTGGTTATTCGGGTCGCGGCATTCAGCCTCTCGTCGATCTCGCGCTTGTAGCGATAGTAGTTCGCTTTGCTGAAGGAGGTTTTCATGCGAGCGAGCGGTGGAATGCCCCTGGTCTCCCACTGCGCGAATGTCGTGAGCAGCTTCTTCGCTTGATCGCCAGCTTCGGTCGCGCCGGCCTGATCGTTCAAAGCCAACAGCGCCTTGCTCAGAATGTAGAAGGCCTCGGCGTCCGAAGACCTGCGATCAATCTCCTTCTTCAACTCCGCGGCGGCGTTCGCGTAGTCCTTCGCCAGGAAATAGGCGTAACCGAGATTAAAGAGGGTGTCGGTATCCCGGGGCGCAGCCTCGACGGCCGGCTTAAAGTGGTTGATCGCGTCTGCAAACTGCCTTCTCTTGATCAGAAAGACCCCAATGTTGTTGTAGACCTCGTAGAGCGGCAGACGTGCTGCCAGCGTTTGCTGCGAAACGAGCGCTTTGTCGGTCTGTCCAACGGCATCCGCGGCAACGCCGATGTAGAACTGCGCCTCATCGTAGCGCGGGTCCTTGTCGTCGACCAGCACCAGTTGGTCAAGAGCTTCCTTGTAACTCCTGGCCTCGTAGTGAACCCGTCCCAGTTCAAAGATCGCCGGTACGTATTGTCCGCTCGTCTTCTCTGAGTAGTCTTTGATCGCTCGCTCCAGAAACCCGATGCGCGCGGTGTCGTCGTGAGTCAAGGTGGCCTTGATATAGCTCTCGTATGCGCCAATCGGTGCCTGCGTCGCCTGGGTCACGATCTGATCCCGCGAATACGGAAGAGCGGGGTTGTGCTGATAGAGTATCTCGTACGCCAGGTCTCCCTGAAGCTTCTGCAGGTCGACGAGCAGCCCTCCGCGGCTGAATTCTCGGCCAACCAGACGGCCTTCACGAATATCGACTACCCGTGCCGTGATTGTTATGGTGCTGTCGCGGCCTTCGCCTGTGATTCGATAGGTCCCCATCACAACGAGGTTTGCCCCAGCCCGTTCAGCGATCTTGATCATTGTTGCTCGAGTGAGGATCGCTGTGGGAGGCAGTCCTTCCTGTTTATACGCGACATTCCGTTCATCGGGGCGAATGGCGACCATGCCTGGTCGATCGAGCAGGTCCGAAAGAGAGGCCGAGAAGCTTTCGCCAACCCAGTTGTATTCGGCCCGTCCCGACTGGTTCTCGAAAGGCATAGTCACAACGGTATCGGTGCCCACGGCCATAACGGGAATCGAAAGCAGAAGAGTGACAAAAAATGCGATGGAGAAGGGAAGTCGTTTTGCCATATGTAAAATCAATTGGGCCGCCAGGTCGGTGCTTCAACTCTGAACGGCCCCAAGTAAGTTACCATGGTGCGATCAGCGAGCGCCAACGACGCCAATGGAAAGCCCTGGGCGCGCACCAGCCGCTCTGAAGCCTGCGACGCCAATTCCGAGCCCGTGACGTGACGCGCTCACGACTTGTTTTGGTGCAGTGATTGGTGTGCACTGTACGGAATACCGTGAGCTCAGGGGTTCGAACAGCCAAAACTCATGGAATAGCGGTTGCCTCTTACTGAAGAGGAGGTGGAAAGGTAATGTTGGAAATAGCAATAGGGGCACTGACCACTCTCTTAGGTGTTGCATTGGGCTGCATGGTGCTCGAGCTGGCGATGAAAGCTCTGAAATACAGCTTGAGGTCTCTTATCTACGACAAAACTGGGGAACACTTTCAGACTCCTGGTTCTCTAGTTGCCTGGGAAAAGGACCAGGCCCCGCCTCGGATCCGCTCATTTTTCTCCTCGCGATCAGGCTAGCCAGCGCGCGCATCTTTCGGCTGCCCTTTGGAGCGCGAACCGCGGACACGTATGCAAACTATTCATGGATGACCACTCGCGAACGAAGGTAGCAAATGTCACGCCCTATCGTCCAGTGCTACTTGCGCTTGCTCGCAGTCGCCGTTTTGCCTTTGTTTAACTGCTCCATCTGGATCCCGAGTTCGCGAATCCTGCTTTCGCCAAGAAGCTTTTCAGCTTCGGGAAAAAGCTCATCCTCCTCTTCACCAACATGATGCTCAATCTTTTCCTTTAACTCAGCGATCTGGTCCAGGAACTCTTCATCTCCCAGAGACAAGTTCGAGATGTCCGCGAGCAAGTCGTCCACCTCCTGGTGCTCCTTATAAGCTTCCTCCACGATCTCTTTCGTTTCTTCGAACTGAATGAGTGCGGGGTAAAAGACTTTCTCTTCCATCTGGGTGTGCAGAGTCAGCGCCTGTTTCAGTTGGCCAAAAAAATCCCAAGCCTGCGAATCATTCTCGTCAAGGCTCTCGATCTGCTCGATCAGCTCCATAGCGCGTTCGTGATCTTCCTTTAGAAGCGTTATTGCGTTCATTCCACTCTCCTCCTGGGGTTGGCTTTCTTGAATCGATCGTCGTCGCACAAGCAAGCGTGCGCTTCTGGCGCCGCAATCTGCGTGCCCACCCGTGGCAACGATGTTCCTGTTGGTCGATGACGCAGAAAACATCTAAAGACAACCGGCTGTGTACGCTGAACTACCTGGAGATTGTCTCGATGAAGTACACGACTGCCAGGATCAAGTTTCATATCCATCCTGTCCCGCCTCCTATGTTTTAATGTCATGCGTTGTCCCGGGTTTAGTCTGTCACGGCACCCGTGAACAACGAAGCACACTGCTAGGCCGCCCGCTTTCTGGTGAGGTTGCCGCTGAGTCTGCGCTTCAGCAGCATGAGCACCGCGGATTCTTCGGGACTGAGCCATCCCGCCTTTCGCTGTGATCCCGCTGCACTCCCGACATCCAGCCGTTCCAGAGTTCCATCCACGTAGGCGTCTACGATTTCGGGATGAACATAACATTTGCGGCAGACCGCCGGCGTGTTACCCAGCGACTCGGCCACGGCTTTGATAGCTTCGACGATGTTCTTCTTGACGTCACGTTCGCTCGCGGCGCGACCAAGTTGCTGGAGGGCGATCGCGGCGAATATCGTGCCCGCCCATGTTCGAAAGTCTTTTGCGGTGAACTCCATCCCGGAGATCTCTCGAAGATAAGTGTTCACGTCGGCAGAATCGACGGCCTGGTAGTCGCCGTTCTCGTCTTCATACTGAAACAGTTCGTAACCAGGAATATCCTGGCAGCGCTTCACGATCTTTGCGAGCCGCTTGTCATTAACATCGACGCGATGGTTCTTTCCGGCTTTCCCTCTGAACTGAAATCGAAGCCTGGAACCCTCGACTTTCACATGCCGATCGCGAAGCGTCGTCAGCCCGAATGAGCCATTGGCACGCGCATACTCCTCATTGCCGACTCGAATCAGTGCCTTCTCCAGCAACTGAACGACGGTGCCCAAAACTTTCTCTCGCGGAAGGCCCGGCAAAGTCAGGTCCCGCTGCACTCTCTTGCGAATATCCGGCAGCGAATCTCCGAACGAGACTAGCCGGCTGTATTTCGTCTCGTCCCGAACCTGACGCCAACGAGAATGGTACCGGTATTGTTTGCGCCCCTTTGAATCTCGTCCGGTCGCTTGCAGATGGCCGTTGGATCGAGGGCAGATCCATACTTCAGTCCAGGCAGGCGGAATCGCCAACGCTCTGATCCGTCGGATATCCTCGGGATCCCGAATCGGCTTTCCGTCCAAACCGAGAAAGACCAACCCGCGACCTCTACGTTGCCGGGATAGACCAGGCCGCGCATCGGTGACATAGGTGAGCCCGGCCGCGGCTGCCGAATCACGCGGGAGTTCATTGAGCTGCCCTCTCGTCATTCCAAGGTTCTCCTTGCTCGAAGCCGTAGCAAGAAGAATGCCGTGACTGCACTAAGCGTCTGGAGCCGCACAACGACGACAATCGTTCGACGTGATGGCACCCTTCTTGCCTTCTTAGTCGAACGCGATACAAATACATTTGGAGGCGGCGTGGCCGACAACCAGAAAGGCAGAGTATGAAGTTGCCTGCGAGAATCGGAAAGCAGGCAACAGTCGAGGGAGCTTCTATTGTATTGATAGCAGACACACGTATCGGACGCCTTCACGCTGGTCCGTATACCTGGGAACAGGGGACGTGCTGAAGGCCAACCGATACTCACGAATGTCGTTCTGTGTGAGCCTGGCGAGATGTCATAGCAGGGCCCTCGAGCGGGCGACTACCTATGGATTTACCATGTCAACTACCGTGAAAGCTGAGGCCGAACGACTCAAACAGGATGATGACGTCGCCAGCGCACTCGAACAGACCTCAACGCGGAAAGAGGGCGTTCGGCCTGTTGTTGAAGCCAGGGACAAATTGTGGTTCAGCGGTTACCTCCTGCTTCTGATCGGCCTGATGGCCCTGCACTACCTGGTGGCAATCAGGGTCTTCGGCATCGCTGATGCGACCGTCGAATTGCTTCAGAGGTTTACGAAAGGGGGAATCTTACTGATTCTCTTGCTTGGCCTGGCAAAGGCTTCTGAGGTCTACCTGCTCGGCCGCATCACTGATTCAGCCTCACGATTCAACCTCCGACGGATCCAAAAACTGGTTGTAACTCTGGCAATTGTGCTCATCGCAGTTTCGCTGTTCTTCGTAAACTGGTACGCCACAATTGTGTCCGTTGGAATAATTTCGCTGATCCTGGGCTTCGCTCTCCAGACTCCAATCACAAGCTTCATCGGTTGGATCTACATTCTGGCGAGGGCACCCTACCGAGTCGGCGACAGGATCCAGATTGGTGATGCGACCGGCGACGTAATCGATGTGAGCTACCTCGATACGACCCTGTGGGAATTTGGCGGCCCTTATCTCTCGACTGACCATCCAAGTGGACGGATTATCAAGTTCCCTAACTCAAAGATTCTCAGTTCAGCGGTCTTCAACTATAGCTGGGCGCTGTTCCCATATGTATGGAACGAGATCAAATTCAACATAGCTTACGAAAGCGATCTGGAGTTTGTGGCTAAGATTATGCGGGAGGTCGCGGAAGAAGAAGTTGGCGAAACCATGATAGAGCGAGTAAGAGTCTATAGGGAGCTTCTGGCGCAAACCCCCGTCGATGAACTGGAAGTAAGAGAACATCCCGCGGTCCTGTTCCGTGTCAGCAGCAACACGTGGCTGGAAGCCATTGTTCGCTACGTGGTGCCGCCAAGAGAAGCCGGGCGAGTCAAGAACAGGTTGATCATAAAGCTACTGAGGAAACTAAAGGCGGAGCCGGACCGAGTGCTCTTTCCCAAGAGCAACGCCAGATGAGCAAGGGGTGCGGCAACCGCGTGCCGCACCCGGTTTGAGCATTCTTACGAACCTCGGCACGAGCCCACTCAACTCAGTGGCTGCCGCCCTTCTTTCCCCCTTTTTGACTGGAGGCGTGACTCTCTTTTTTGCCACGGCCACTTCCAGATTTATTGCCTCCGCCGGACTCCTTGTTGACGGTAGCCCACGCGCGCCTCTTTGCCTCCTTCGCGGAAACACCGCGATCTTCATAACCTTCCTCGATGTGTTCCGCTTTGCGCTTCTGCTTGTCCGTGTATTTTCCTTTATCCCCTTGCGGCATGATCACCTCCTATAAGGTCTCCTGTTCGAATTTAGATCGCACTTCGGGTTGATGTGTACGAAGCAACAACCCGGTAAGCGCTCAGATCACCACTCGATTGTGATTTGGCAACTGGAGTGCCATTACGGCCTTTCGGACCCACAGCTGATGTATCAGAGGCCCTGTGCGGATCGATGCTAAAACATCCGCCGGGTCGCAATCGATCGGCACATTCATTGCTGAATCAGGGCAGGGAAGCGGCTTTGAGAGGCCCGACCTTTGAGCATTTGGTATACTCAAGGGATTCGATTTGGGATGACAGATGAATAAAAACTCACTCGAAGAATATAAGAGAAAACGCAGATTCGATAGAACCGCGGAGCCAGGGCCTGAAGTGGAATCATCCAAATCCGGCAACAGATTCGTTGTACAGAAGCACCGGGCGAGTCAGCTTCACTATGATTTCCGCCTGGAGTCCGGCGGAGTTCTAAAGTCATGGGCGGTTCCGAAGGGACCATCCCCAAACCCCTCAATCAAGCGGCTCGCGATGGAAGTTGAAGATCATCCGCTGGCGTACGCCGACTTCGAAGGTGTAATAACAGAGGGTGAGTACGGCGGTGGGACCGTCATGGTTTGGGACCGCGGTACATTCAAGCCGGAGAATGGCGATATCGATACGGCTCTTGAGAAGGGCGAATTGAAATTTACTCTGCGAGGCAAGAAGCTAAAGGGTTCCTGGGTCCTCGTGAGGACCAGGGGTCGCCAATGGCTACTGATCAAACACCGCGACCGTCACGCCTCCGACGTCGATCTTGCCTCGTCTGCTCCCACCTCGATCATAACCAGGCGGACGCTCGCTGAAATCGCAGAGGATGAGGGAGGCAACGCGGAAAAGGCCGCTACCGGAGATCCTCCGCTGATTCCCCGGCGAACTCGAGTCCTGCGGCGCAAGAGACGGGCGCGGGCCGTGTGGGGGTCGAGGCCCTCTGAGTGAAGGAGACAAATCGAGTCTTCTTACTCTCCCCGGCGCACTGTGGGGGCGAGCGAGCGCGTCTTCTTCTTAGCGGGCGCGGCAACTTCGAGTTGGCGTTCAGGCTTCAGTCGAAGCGGCCTGCCGCACTGGGTGAGGTGTTCAGTTTCTTAAGCGGTCTGTATTTTCGGGGCAAAATAGTCTATGCACGAGCGTTCGCCCGCCCTCCTGCCGGGACGCCAGGCGCAATGGTGATCACTCCCACGCGCGGCCTGCTCTCGGCCGACGAACCAGTCACTCTCGATGACCTTCGCGGATTTGCCGAAGTCGACATTGACGCGAATGACCCTCGCTATCGGCGCCCGCTTGAGCGCGACGCGGCCGAGCTGGCCCTCGCTGTTGGGCCAGACGCGGATCTCGTTCTGCTGGGAAGCGTCGCCAGCCCAAAATACATCGATGTTCTTGCTGCTATCTTTGGCGAACGTCTTCTGTTTCCTGAGCAGTTTGTTGGCCGGGGGGATATGAGCCGTGGAGGTCTCTTATTGAGAAGCGCCGAAGCGGGGCAGGAGCTCGAGTATATTCCAGTCGCAGGAGCGACTCTGCGTGGACGTCGGCCTCCCAAACTCCCTCGAAAGAGATGAACCCGAATCAGACCGCTAACACTTAGCGTTACGACGCCCACCAACCTCCCAGTATTGAGAAGAGTCTCATTGCTGCTCGTCTTCGTAGGCAATGAAGATGGGCGGCCGGACCGATTGATCTGTCGGTCGAAGGAGTACCCTCCTCAGTCACTCAGTCCGGTCCTCACTAGAAGGAGCAGGCGAAAGGCCGTTTCGTACCTTTACCGCGATAATTGTATCCCAAGTGAGATTTCCAGCTCACGAATTGTCTGAATTCAGAGACTTTGAAGTCCGTCGTTGAGATAAAGTGAAGGGATTCGACGCACCTTCTGCACTACTGCCGGACGCGAGAGTTTGAAGCTTATTAAGGCTCGCCTCAAAAAACACGCTACAGCGCCGTTTGCGGCCCGAATCTCGACGTGGCACTCGGTTTGCCGCTGCTAGAGTGCCAGGGCGAGACTGGTAGAGAGCCCGCAGTGCTCTTCAAACCGGGGCGAGCTGGGGAAGGTGATTCTTCCAACTCCAAATCGAACGGCATAGAGGCCGGGAGGATCGACTCAACCTCCAGGAAGTTCTCGCGCTTACAAAGATCTGGCGATTGGAATAAAAGGGGAGGGTATCGAAATGAACGAGTATTCGGAGAAGCGAACGGTGAGCCGAGCTGTGCCGGTCGACCGACGCGTTGGTATTGAAACGCAGTATGATTCTGTGGTGACCGAACGGCAACCCACCTCAGGCCTTGCGATCGCGGCACTGGTGATCGCGGCGGTTGCTGCCGCGGTCGTTGTCACGATATTGATTCTCAATAATCAGCAGAGTGATCGCGACCAACAACAGGCACAGGAGAGAGAGAGACTCGCGGCTAGTCAGCAGCAGCCATCCCAGCAGCCATCGCAGCAGGCTCCGATCATTGTGATGCCTCAGTCGGGGGCGCCGGGACAGACTCCTGCTCCGTCACAGGTTGCGCCGCCCGCGGAAGCCAGTGCACCGACAAGCATCGATGTTGAGATCGCAGTGACATCGAAACTCCTGGATGATAAGGAACTGCACAGTTACCCGGTGAACGTGAAAGTCAAAGCAGGGACAGTCACCTTGAGCGGCAGCGTCCCGACCGACGAACTTAAGGCGCGCGCAGAGAAGGTGGCCAGGACGGTCAAGGGGGTCCGAGACGTCACAAACGACATCACCGTGCAGCCTTAAGAAACTGGCTGGCTGCTTAAACGAACCTTAAGTGCAAGAACAGAATGTGAGACCGCGCGCGGAGGAAGGTGCTTCCCCGGGCGCGGTAGTTTCTTGTGAACTTCAAAATTATTGCTGTCAATCACTCGCGATCCGATCTGATTTCGCGCCGAATCGCCTTCTGATATTTCTCAGCAATAGCTAGAGTGCGCGCTATGTCTTCGTCCTCCAGGTTGGGATAGCTGCGACGGGTCCTTGCAATCGCAGTGGTGAGCAGACTCTCCGCCTCGCCATAGTGTCTCATCTCACATGACACAGCCATTTCTCGAATCGCCTGTGCCAGTAACGCGATTGTGTAGTTCTTCCTCACCTCATCGTCTTTCCACGCAGCACCCGATGCTTTCAAGGCTATGGAGGAGTCTTGCGTCTGGACCACTTGCTTCTTCTGGCTTATATCGTAATAAGTGAAGCGAACTCTCACCGCCAGAGAAGATTTGGGTATGCTGTGGGGCGCCGCCTTAAATCGGAGCAAGACCACCTGAGTCAAACCCTGATTCATGTTGTCCAGTTTGAGCGCCACACTGTCCTCATGTAGCTCCGGTTCGTATCCGTACACTTGGGCCAGGTGCAGGTCTGAATGGTAGGAGACTTCCACGCGCGGTTCGGTTGCCACGAGAGAGAGGAGACTCTGGAGTTCCTTGATAAAGACCTTATGGAGGTCCTGAGCATCCGCTACGAAGTGAAATAATCCGCGGCCGCTCTTGGCCAGTTGGCGGAGGAGGTCCTGATTCAAGTCGAGGCCGACTCCAATGGTCGATAGATCGATGCCCCTTTCGTTGAATGCCAGGGAGTTCCCGGCAATCTTTTCAGGGTCGGTCACGCCTTGATTGGCGATCCCATCGGTCAGGAGGATCACTCGATTTGTCGCATCTTTGCGATAATGTTTGAGCGCCTCGTGATACCCAAGCATTAATCCGGCATGAAGATTGGTGCTGCCACCCGGCTCTATCTGTCGAATCAGTTCCAGAACCCTGCCCCGATCCGTCAGCGTGCGCGCCGGCAGGAGAACCTCCGCATACGAATCGAAGAGACTGATCGAAAGAACGTCCGTATCCCGGAGTTGAGAGACCAGAGCCACCAGAGCGGCTTTCACTCTGGACATTTTGTCCGAGTCGGCCATTGATCCGCTCTTATCGATCACCAGGGCCAGATTTATTGATCCCAACTGCTGGCGATCATTCACCAATGCCGTGCTGAACCCGAGCTGCAGAACGGATTCCGGATTATCTTCAGATATCACATTGCTGCCCCATCGCACATCCAGGGCTACGGCCTCACCTGCTTTGGGGCGCCCGATCTGGTGACGGTGATAGTTGATGAATTCTTCCACAGCGACTTCGCGTGACGTGGGTATGAAACCGGTCTCAGCCAGGTAGCGCGTTCGAGATGCCGCCGCCGACGAGGCGCCTTCCTGCTGCGCCAGAATGCGGCCGTCCAGACTACAAGTGAGAAGCAAGAGTACGGGGGCAATCTTGAGATACTTGATTGAAACGGTCCAGGAGAATGGGCACATAAGACCTCCAGGCGTAGAGTCACGAGATTCTTTTGCTGGAGAATTCCAGCAGATGGGTCGCAAGCACGAGCCGACAGAATATGGGTCTATCGTCTTAGGAATGAATCAGGATCCCGATGTTGCGCTAAAGCTTTAGGAGAGATGAGCAGAAGTAAACTGAATTGCATCAATGAGGTCAGAACAAGACTTTCGCCTGAGTTCGTTATCAGATCATTTAGACGATTCTATTTCTATCGTCGCGCAGTCGTTTTTGACATTTATTTTATTCTTCAACTTGTGTCCTCCGCCGCTATCCCTCACTTTTACTGAATCAGACCAGGCTTTAAGAAAATCTTTTGCTAGAACTGCATCTTTATTTCCCACCGCAGCCATCAAGCTTGCCTGACAGGCAGCAGCATCAGCGCCGGTTCCTTTTAATGATAAAAGCCATTTGAAGTACGGCTCCAGGGAGGTGTCATATAGCTTCTTCAAGTCATCAACATGTTCCTGCTCGTTACCCCCAACAAACTTAAGGACAGCGTCATTGTCCGGTTTACCAGTCATGATTACCGGGACATTTCCTTTCTGCTTATTACATTCCGGATTTCCTACGCTTGCTCTCGGAAAATCCAGAGCCCATCCTTTGGCCGATGGTTCAGTGGGGAGCATGACATTTGAGGAAACCTTAACCGGAAAATCGTCGAAACTACATTCCTTGGTTGACGCATTATATTTCAGTGCGCTGGGCTGAAAAGCGGCGAAGATTGTTTGCCCAGCCTGATCGTATAATTGCTTGGCTTCCTGGGGAGTCTTCGCCTTGCTGGGATCAGCCAACTGTGTACCGTTAAAGGTAGGCGTAGTCAATGCTACGGCTTGATTATTCAGAATCGTACTGATCGGATTTAGTCGTGAGTACGCAGGTTTATCATCATACTGAATCTTTCGACGGATTGTGCCCCGGTCATTGCCCTGTTGCAAGACATGGGTTAGTTCATGTGCTATCAGTCTTTTTCCTTCCAAAGTCTGGGGAGCATACTCACCTGCTCCGAATACGACATCGCTCCCAACTGTAAACGCCCGGGCGTTTAATGATCGTGCTAGTTGAGCGGCGCGAGAATCCGTGTGCACCCGAACGCTGCCAAAATCCTTGCCGAAGCGTGGCTCAAAGTAGGACTTTACAGGATCGGACAACTCTTGGCCCCGGCCGCTCAAATGGCCGGCTTGGTTTTCTATGCTATGCGGGTTGACTTGAGGTCCATTGTCTCCTCTAAGCTTGGCGTGAACCTCTATATCCTCTCTCTCTTGCTGGTCCGTGTGTCCCTCACATTGTGCGCACTGACGCTGAATACCCAAATTCTGAGTCCGATTCGAACTGGTTACTCCTGGATTTGACTGAGCGTTCGGCATGTTCACTATGGCTTCTGCCATCTGATCGGCTTCCTGCTCGTACTTATCGTTCGGTTTCCCAGTCTTCAACCTGGTTTGGATTATTTGAGAGCTGGAAGCTGACAAACGGTTCTTGCTGGAGTCAAGATCCGGGTTTGATTCATTCAAGGTATGGTTATGCGCTTCATTGTCGTAACTGGTGAGCCCGGCATGAAGTTCTACGATGCTTTGAACTGCCCGATTGCCAAAAGTCTTCTGGAGAGACAAGAATCGTTCAGCAGGCGAATTCACAGAGTGGAAGGGAGCAGTGGTTTTTCTTGAGAGAGGAGTATTGGCTTTCGCTACTGATGCCTTAAATAATACTCCGGTTTCCCTCCTCATTCTAAGACTCTCTTTCCTGGCACTAACAGCGGCGGAATTTTGTAGCTGTTAGTACGCATAGCCATGTTGACCTCCAGGCCGTTGAATGGTGACTCGTACGGGATTTGAACCCGTGTTACCGCCGTGAAAGGGCGGTGTCCTAGGCCCCTAGACGAACGAGTCAAGAGTCCAAGAGAGCGGCGACTCCAGTCGGAGTCGGTCCCCTACTGTAGGGAATCGGTCCCTAATCAGAATTACGGATACTAGCTGAACTCAAGCAGACTCTGCAAGAGCGATGGCTTACGGGAGATTGAATCATCATTGGACTTCATCGGTCATCGGCACCCAGGCGCTGCCTATTCGATCCTTGAGCTCTGCCAGTCTTCCTCGATCCCACGACGACGTGTAACCATAGCGCCCTCCCGCGAAGGCCACGCCATCAATTCGCTCCGAGCTGCAGGACGCACATTGTTTCCGCCGCCCTCGCGAGGTTGCTCCACAACTGGAGCAGCTCGTGAATTCAGGACAGAAGATCAGCCCGGAACAGGACGAGCGAAAGAACGCTTCCGAAATTAGCCGGTCGAACTCCTCGACCGAAGGCGCTGATTCGCCGATCCAAACCTGCGTGGCGGCGCTCCTGAAGCCGAATTCATGAAACACTCCCTCGGTTCGGATTCGTTCGGCCAATGATCCGACGCTCCGAGCGGGCAACGCCACGCCTTCCGTGTAGTACGCCGCATCCGAGCCGGGATCGCCGCACGCAGCGGCCGCTGCGATTTGGCCGAAGAAGCGGAGATCCAAACGGGCCAGACGGTGCGAGGTCACCTCCGCCGATTCGCCGCTGAGCAGGAAACGCACTTTGTGTTTGCTCGACAATCGCTGAGCCTCACGTTTCAAGTGGGTGAGGACCTTCAACGCGAAATCCATAGTCGCGTCCGAGTGGTTGACGTCGAGCTGGTGCACAGCGCGGCACAGCTCGTTGAGTCCCACCAGACTTATGGCGTGTGTTCCCCAGTTCAGCCTGAGCAGCGGAATGCCTCCCACACGGCTGGTCAGAGCGGCCAGCGGGCCCCGATCCCCGAGCGCCAGCAGCTTCTCCAAAAAGACTCGCTTCTCCAGATGGGCCTGAGCCGCGGTCTCCATCAGCCGGGTCAGCTCTTCGAATACCTTCACTTGATCGCCCGCAGCCAGGTACCCGACGCGCGGCAGATTTAAGGATACCGTCTGAAACTGGCAGGAGCGCAGCGCGTGGTTTTCAACTCGGTCCGCGGCATCAGCCTCCAGAATGCCGTAGCGGCGGAGGAAATCTCCCTCGACGTCCCGATCAAAGGCGATCGTCAGCCCCCCTCGTTGCACAGCGAGTCTGTACGCGAGCTCGAGGACGGCTCGGCGGCCGGGCCTTTCATCGAAGCCTCGACTCAAGTGAAGAATGACGCGCGGCCCTCGAAATGCGCACCCCGACCCGTCGCCTTCGATGTAGACCTCCATAAGGGCTTGAAGGAACTGCTCGGCCGAACTTGAGTATTCGCCGTGGCTCTTGCCTGTGATCTCTCCGGCGGGGCCGAGGGCCGGTCTCGAGTCCAGGTACGACGGGGCGTTCCAATCAACGTGCAGATCGGACAGGATTGCCTGTCCGCCTCGAGCAACGGCGGGAGCTGAGAATTCGAACACAAGCATTTGCGCCAATTGCTTGATCGTGCTGCCGTCGGAGCCCGCAAGAAATGGCGCGATCCCGAAGTTGATCGAGTCCCATATGATTGGACCGGCAAAGTATCCCTGAAGTGCGGCTGACAGCTTGACGAGGTGGGCAACGAGAACGTCGGCGTGACGAGCCGGCCGCGAGCAGGAGAAGCCCTGCGGCAACGCGAGTCCGAATTGCTTCACGTAATCCAGGGTCGAAATCATGGAGTAAGGCCGGTCGACCGCTCCAATGTCGTGAATGTGTATATCGCCGACCAGGTGTGCGTTCGCAATCTGTTCCGAGAAGACATTGAGGATCGCATATTCGCGCTTGATCGCTTCGGCGAGCAGGAGGCTGGTCCCATCCGGACCACAGGCCTGGGATCCCGCTTCGGCGACTGATCCCTGCAATATGCGATCGACGTCATAGAACGGAACTCCCAGCCTCGCGTGCGCGCGATGTGCGTCTTCGAGCCCCAGTTCCAGCAGCTTGGCATCCACCAGACCGCGGATGAGCGAGGAGCTCAGCGAACGAAATCCAAGCTTTTGGATAAACTCTCTGACTTCGAGTCCTATGTGGGCTGCAAGGTCGGGGTCGAGGTTGGCTTCGCGGACAAGCGCTTCAACTATTCTGCGGGAGTCGAAAAGCGCCATGTCTTCATCGGACCGGCGCACGAGGACCTCAGGCTCCCCGAATTCGTCAGGCATAATCTCGGGCTTGTCATCCGGGGCGAAGGGGTCGGGCTCCATGGCGGAGTAAAGATACTTGTTTTATTTGTCCTAAGCAAACGGAAGGAGATTGCGAAATGCGAAATGCGAAATGCGAAATTGAAATGCCGCGAATTTCGCATTTCGCACTCCGAATTTCGCATTTCTTCTTCTACTCTTTCACCACTTTGTAGTAGAGGAATGGCGCGATCTTCTTGTCATCGCCAAGCTGTTTTCGCATGGCCAGATGATCCGTCTCACCCGGGTCCAGCAACTCCCCCGCGTGAATGATGAGACCCTCGACGTCTTGAAGCGGATTGCCGAGGTCGATGTCGATATCAGAGTAGTATCTGCCTGCAACGAAGTCGCTCGGCGGAATCCCCACCACTGCCTGCATACTCGGCCGCCCCTCCTGCCGAAAGCTCTTGAGGTCATAGCGTTCGACGTTGGTCTCTAAACCTCTATCGCCAACCAGAGTCAACAGGTCCCGGTGACTGGCTGATTTTGGTGTGCCCTCTGCCATGAATGGCTTCTTCGGGTCGCGAGCCAGTGCATCCAACCGAGTGTAGAAGTTTGCTTCGACTGAAGCGAAGATCCGATCTGCGGCACAAAAGAAGATTCGCCGCACATCTGTGATCAGGGGATCTTTTGACGTCGGCGCCGTTCGAAGCTTGGCCAGCAGGTTAAGCAGACACGCTTTGCGCCGGGGTCTTCGCGTGGGATTCGAGAGCCAGTCGGTTGCGGACAGTCCGTCAATTGTCGTACCGGTCGACAGCAGCACGCGGGCGATCTCGGAGTCAAAGTTGGCGACATCATCGGTCAACTCGACTGTGCGCGGGTCCTCTTTGGCCTCCAACTGGACCAGCGCTTCGCCGTCAGTCTTCAGATCAATACGTGACTGCCGCTTCGGAAGCACCAGGTCACCGATCCTGAGTCGTATCCAATATCCTCCCGCCGGCAACGTGTCGTGGTCGGCCCCGCTGAAGACGAGGTCCCCTGAATCGACTTGAGCGTTCAGCTTGAACTGCATGGGATCCCAACCGCGGATCGTTCGTATGCGGTCCATACGTGATTTTGTTATCGGATTGGTTGCATCGAACTCGAGCATCATCTCGCGCGGCCAGGCGTCCGCTTCATCGTTAAGCATGATGCCCTGTGAGGTCAGGCTGTTGATTGAAAGCTTCTTACCGTTCTGCATCAGCCGGACTCGAATTCTCTCGTTCATTCTATCCTCCACTTTCAAGTAGGGGGGCAACTACAACCGGGACGAGCCACGAATTACACGAATTCCACAAATCTACACGAAACGAATTATTAGGCCTGTCCTCACCCTCACCCGCCCTGTGGCTGTGGAATCTCGAGATGATAACCGGGGTCGTTGGGAGGAACGAGAAACTTCTTGACTCGCGCGTCTCCTCGCACTGCCTGCTCGAAGGCGGCGCGATTGGCGATCGAGGACGGCGCCACGTCGAACACGTTCAACACGTTCGGGTCTGAAGCGTGATGCGAAACATTCGTCGGTCCGATCTCGATTATCTTAGCTTCCATGTCCGCCTTGATCTGGTCGGGAGTCTTGCGGGCTGCCTTCGACGCAACGTAGACGTCGATGACCTGGTCTCCGGCTGGACCGTAAAGACTCTTCTGTGCAGCGACGCCTTTGGCCACGATGTTGCTGTACATCACGCGGGCCTGTTGGCCGGGGGAGCGAGAGGTGCTCGAGATGACCGCGCGGCTCAACCCTGCGGCTCTAAGGATGCCTTCCAGAACTCTCCTTGAGAACGCTGTAACGTCCGCGGGATTTGTGTTCGGGCCAAACTCGATGCTGACTGGTGTGAGGTCTTCTTTGCGTTCCGCCATGAGATTCTCCTTCCACCCACATGGACGAAAACCGCCGTAACCCCAATGCAGAAAAGTACTGAGTACTGAGTACTGAGTACTGAGTGCTGAGCACTCAAGACTCAGCATTGAGAACTCAGGACCTCAGGACTCAGGACTCAGCACTCAGGACTCAGCACTCAGGACTCAGCACTCAGGACTCAGCACTCAGCACTCAGGACTCAGGACTCAGCACTCAGTTGCACGCCTCAAACAGTCCCGCCGCGCCCTGGCCTCCGCCTACGCACATCGTAACTACTCCGTACTTGACCTTGCGCCGCAGCATTTCGCCCGCGAGAGTGCCCACCATCCGCGAGCCGGTCATGCCGAAAGGGTGTCCAATCGAGATCGACCCCCCATTCACATTCAGCCTGGCAGGGTCAATGCCGAGCCGGTCGCGACAGTATATGACTTGTACCGCGAATGCTTCATTCAGCTCCCACAGGTCGATGTCGTCGATCTTCAAGCCGTGGCGCTCGAGCAGCCTGGGCACGGCGAAGACCGGCCCGATGCCCATCTCATCAGGTTCACAGCCGGCAACCGCGAACCCGCGGAAGATCAACTTCGGCGTGACACCAAGTTCCCGTGCCCGGCTGCCAGACATCACCAGCGTTGCAGAGGCGCCATCGGACAGCTGAGAGGAGTTGCCCGCCGTGACGCTTCCCTGACCGCTTTCGGGATCGAAATGCGGCTTCAACGCGGCAAGAGCCTCGAGCGTCGTGTCGGGACGATTGCACTCGTCGCGGTCGCAGAGATACTCTTCCTTGCCCACAATCTCGCCGCTCTTTCTGTCGAGGATGCCGCGCACGACTTTCATCGGAGCGATCTCCTCTTTGAAGAGGCCTTCCTCCTGCGCCCGTGCTGTTCGTTGCTGACTGAGCAGCGAGTACTCATCCTGAACTTCACGGCCAATCTTGTAGCGCTTGGCGACAACTTCGGCGGTGTCACCCATGACCATATAGATGCCTGGCTTTTGTTCGAGGAGCAACGGGTGAGGATCACTGTCGCGCTTGAGCATCGTAATGCTTTCGAGTCCGCCGCCTATGGCAGCATCGGCGCCTTCAGCGATGATGTGATAAGAGGCCATCGCGATTGCCTGAAGGCCCGACGAGCAGAATCGGTTTACGGTCGTAGCCGGTACCGAGGCAGGCAGCCCGGCAAGGAGCGTGGCGACTCGAGCGACGTTGTTTCCTTGTTTGCCGTGCGGCTGGCCGCAGCCCAAAATCACGTCCTCGATCTCCGCAGGGTTGAGCTCCGGCGCCTTGCCGAGCACGTCCTTAATGCAGTGCGCCGCGAGATCCTCGGGGCGGGTCAGATTAAACGATCCTCGAAATGATTTCGCGAGCGCCGTACGCGAGCTCGCAACAACAACCGCTTCTTTCATGTTGATCCTCTCTTAGGGAGTGCTGAGTCCTAAGTGCTGGGTTCTGCATAACTGAGTACTGACACTCAGTACTCATTACTCATTACTCAGCACTCAGAACTCAGCACTCAGAACTCAGCGCTGCTTGTCGTAGTCCGCGAAAGTCTTGCCCTGGCCGGCCAACTCCTTCAATAACGGGGCCGGATCCCAAAGCTCGCCATGCTGCGCCTGAAACTCGCACACGCGGTCGTATACCTTTTTCAGGCCAACCGTATCCGCATACCACATCGGCCCGCCCCGCCAAGCGGGATACGCATAGCCGTTGACGTAGATGATGTCGATGTCTACTGCACGCAAAGCGAAGCCCTCTTCGAGAATCTTCGCTCCTTCGTTTGCCAGGGCATACATAGTTCGCTCTATGATCTCCTCCCTGCCGATCTCGCGGCGCTTGATACCTGATTCGGCCGCGATTTGTTCGATCAGCGATTCAACTTCGGGGTCTGGTATGGCTTTGCGATTCTCGTCGTAGCGATACCAGCCCGCGCCCGTCTTTTGCCCGTAGCGTCCCATCTCGCACAGCCGATCAGCAATCAGAGGTTGGCGGATGCCCGGCTTCTCCAGGTGCCTGTATTCTTTCCGAATTCGCCATCCAACGTCCAGGCCCGCCAGGTCGCCCATCGCGAGCACACCCATCGCCATACCGAATTCGTACAGCGCTCCGTCAACAGCTTCGACCTTCGCGCCCTCTTCGACAAGGAACTGAGCTTCACGGCCGTAGGGCGCAAGCATGCGATTGCCCACGAAGCCGCGGCAGTTGCCGACCAGAACTCCAACCTTGCCGAGCTTACGCGCGAGCGCCATCGAACTTGCGATCACCTGTTTACTCGTCCCTTTCCCGCGAACGATTTCGAGCAATCGCATCACGTTTGCCGGGCTGAAGAAATGATGTCCGATGACGCTCTCAGGGCGCGATGTCATCGAAGCGATCTCATCTATGTTCAGTGTAGACGTGTTCGAGGCAAGTATCGCCCCGGGCTTGCATAGACGGTCCAGTTCTCTGAAGACCTGCTTTTTCAGCTCCATGCCTTCGAAGACGGCTTCGACGACTATGTCGACGTCCGCGAAGCCGTCGTAGCTCAGCGTTGGCTGAATGAGCGCCATTCGCTTGTCCATCACCTCCTGGCTGAAGCGCCCCTTCTTAACCGAGTTGGTATAGTTCTTCCTGATAGTTGCGAGGCCGCGGTCGAGGAACTCCTGAGAAGCTTCCTTCAGGAGCACCGGAATGCCCGCATTGGCGTATACCATCGCGATGCCGCCCCCCATGGTGCCCGCGCCGACGACAGCGGCTTTGCTGATTTCGCGAACAGGTGTGTCCTTAGCGATGTCGGGAATCTTGGCGACCTCGCGTTCGCCGAAAAAGACGTGGATGAGAGCCTTCGACTGGTCAGAGAAGAGCGTCTCGCGAAACAGCTCGCCTTCTCTTTGACAGCCCTCATCGAAGGGGAGCGTGGTGGCCGCTTCGACGGCATTGATTGCCGCCAGCGGCGCCATCATTCCGCGTTTCGTCTTGCGCGCTTTATCGCGGGCGGCTGCGAATACGAGGGCATTGGATTGCGCGTCGCCGAGTTTCGCGCTGCATTCGCGAGTCCTGGGAGGATGCTGTCCGCCTGCAAGTATCTCGCGAGCGAAGGCTACCGCCCCTGTGAGCAGGTCGCCTTCGATGATCCGATCCAATATGCCGCAGGCGAGCGCTTCGGGCGCCTTTATGGGTTCGCCGAAGCCACACATTTCGACAGCCTTCTCAACGCCCGCCAGGCGGGGAAGCCGCTGGGTACCTGCAGCGCCTGGAATGATGCCGAGCTTGACCTCCGGTTGGCCAACCTGGGTTGAAGGTGCAGCTACGCGATAGTGAAATGCCATTGCAACTTCGAGCCCTCCGCCCAGGGCTGTGCCATGAATCGCGGCGATCATAGGCTTGTGGCAATCTTCGATGGCACGAAGAAGCGGGAGGAGAGTTATGCCTTCTTTGCGCTCGCCCGAAGTGATCTTGCCGAACTCCTTGATGTCCGCGCCGGCGATGAAGGTGCGTCCGCCACCGATCAGGAGGGCCGCCTTGATTTCGTCATCGGCCACTATGGATTCGAGGGCTGCGGCGATGCCCTCGGGGACGCCGGGACTCAGCGCGTTGACCGGAGGATTGTTCACCGTGATAATTCCGACCTCACCATCCCTTGTGAGTGATACAAGTTCGCTCATTGGCTGCTCCTCCCTAAAAAGAAGTGTTCCCTTGATTTCGTCGATCATCGAGATTGAGCGGGTAGAAGTTTATAAGCGCTGCGGTCCGAGCAAGTCAAATGGCGCGAGCGATCCAAACAATGAGATGAGCGCTCTCCTGTCTGGAGCCATGTGATTGCAGAGAGTCCGCCTTTCAATTAGCATCCTGATTACCGAATCGCTGATTACCTTTTGAGCCGGCGGAACAGGGAATACAGATTGACAAAGCCGCCCATATACCATAGCTTTAGAGCGGACCGAGCATAGCTAACTCCCTTCTCAGCTTCTCTGGAATTCGCCAGACGATCTGAATGAAACAGCTCTCAAAAATCGAGAAACCCTTGTCGTGGTGCACAGGTTCGTTTGAACGCCGGGCCTGAGGGAGCGGGCCAGAAGAATGCGATCTGAATGTATGACGGACCCTGAATGCATAAGACAGTGAGAGCCGTTCGGACCGTCGGGAGTGATAATGATAATTTGTGAATTCTGTTTGCAGTACCGGCCAGATGGCAAGTGCGAGCTGGGACTGAATATACCGAAGCAGATGAGCTGTCGCGAGTTTGATCCGGGGTTGGAGAAGTTCTGCTCTAACCCGAACGATTTCGTGAACCCCGGGCAGATCAAGCAAATGGCAACTTTTTTTGGAATCAAGGGAACTGAGCTGAAGAAGGTTCAAGCCATGGCCGCACGAGGTGAAGAGACCCGCCTAAAGCCTGCCGCAATTCCGGCCGATCCCCTCAATATCAACAACTCATAGTTGAAGGCTTCGACCGATCTGTCCGAGTTGACTCTTCCGGTTCAGATTGGTGGTTCAGTGAAGAAGTCTGACTTTTGCAGCACGTAACCAAAGAACAGTTCTCTGCTGATGCTTCGAGCCTCATCGCACACGGCGGGAGGACTGCATAGTTCGGCAAGCTGCAACAAAACCGCTTTGGCTGCGCCTCGCAGAGCAAGCTTCTTTGTGAACAACTCCGCCTTTAGACCGTCGGCGACGTCTGTAGCTTTGCGCGCTCCGGACATCTTCAGCTCCTCGCACAACAAAGCGATCTTTTCGCGGTCATAGTTCTCATTAAATGGAACTCCGACTTTTGATGCGCCGAGCTTGATGTGCCGTTCCTTTGGAAGAACTTCCCGATCTACTCGCTGAAAGATCTCGTCCATCTTTTCATCAACAATCGAACGCCTGTATCTGGAGAGACCGTGCCCTGACCACAGTATTGTGTACTCCTCGTTGGTTATGGAGGTGACCACACCAGTGCCGTAGCGGGTGTTGATTCCGGAATCCTTGTGAACAAGGACGTCGCCCATCTTCATCTTCATATTTCCTCCGCGTGATGTTATCTGTGCAGCCATGCTGGTTCCTCCACTCTTCTATCGAGCCAGACAATAGTCTCAGTCTAGGACCTGAGCGCCTTGATGCCGACGTAGGTCAGCCTGATGTTCGTCATTCTAAAAGGAGTGCTGGTCGCACACTTGGTTACCAGGTCGCCGCTGATCAATCCCTGAGTCTTCATCAGGAGAAGGTATTCGAGGATCTCGCCTTCCTCGGAGAGGTGTTTCAGGTGACCGTTGTGTACCGGCAGAACTCCGTGACTCAAGCTCGCTTCAATCTCCTGCAGGATCGTATGAATAAGCTTTTGATCTAACGTAGTAATCATTTCGGTTGCCCTGCTCTCACGCCCTCAAATCGCCGCGCACCTTGGGAAGCGCTCATATTTCAGTGACGGCCGGCAAGACCAGCGCGAGACCGTCGGATCGGCGCTTCCGAGTCTAGGTTGTCTGCCGCGCTTCCTTGAGAGCCTCTCTCGTCGGTTTGACATCGCTTGCCAGCTTGAGAGCTTTGAGAGCCCAGATCACATACCATCCAACGTCAATCTGCCGCCAATCGCGTCCGAAGCGGGCCGCATTCGCATCGGAGTGGTGATTCTGATGCCAGTTCTCGCCCCAGGCGCCGAGTTGCAATGGTCCGAGCCACCAGATGTTCCGACTGGAGTCCACTCCTTCAGGAAGACCCGGCGACATGTGAAGCAGGCTATTGACGAACATCTGGAAGTGCAGCGTGTAAACCAGCCGGATCGCGCCGAGCCAGAAGAAGGCCTCCCATCCGAAGGCCATGCCAAAGACCAACGAAACGGCAATGATTGGAATCTGGAGTCGCATCCATATCCTGTACCTGGGCTTGTCCAGATCAGGACACCACCGGGGGATCTCCGAGCCGGACCACTGATAGACCCACTTTATGTGGGCCCACCAGAACCCCCCGTGACGCGGACTCGAAACATCTTCCGCCGTATCCGCCTTCGCATGGTGATGGCGGTGATTGGCCACCCAGGTCAATGGCGCTCCGGATGCATTGAAGATGGTGAAGAATATGAGAATGTCCTCGACCACGTTGTTCAATTTCAAGGAGCGGTGCGCAAGGCACCGGTGGTAACAGACCGATGTTCCAATCCCGCCGATCGAGGCGATCGCCAGTGTCACCAGCAACACGCGCCAGCCTGGCAATGGAAACAAGATTAATCCCAGCACCGCGACCACGTGAACCAGAACGATGTAGAATAAGACCGGACCGTTCCCCTTCGAATATTGCCACCAGGGGCGGGTCCAGGGTTGCTCCTCAATTAACTGTGTTGATCTCATCTCTCGTGCCTACTCTCTCATGCGCCTGCTTAATTATCCCTCGGGCTTGAATTTCGAATCGAGATCCTCTCCATACGAATTCCTGTGTTGCGGTGGTCGATGCTACCGCTTTACGAACCAGATTCCAGTGATTGTCGCGCCTCGCGCATCGGCCACTTGTGTGGCCTCCTCGAAGCTCTCGGCATAACGCCCTTCGGTTCTGAGAGTGCGCAGATAATCCGATCCGAATCTGCAACCGGGTCCGAGCATTGTGAAGGTTTCGCCCACCTGAAAAGCGTAGGGTTCCTCGCCATCGTCCAGACGTCCTCTGGCGTCTTTGAGATCAACTAAATTGGTCATCATACTTTCGACCGCCTTTTCCATTGGATGCTCTTCACGTCTCTGATCGTGGTAAGAAGTGAAGAATGATGTCAACGTTGCGACACTGATCTGTCGCGATCTTTGCGGGGAGCATTCGCAACTTGGTTGCTAGGGTGTTTGGATGGCGCCGACATTGGGTAGCCCCACAAAGTGGCATTCTGTGGAGTCATACCGGCTACCACTCAGACCGGATGGCTTTCTACATTGTTGCAGACACATCAAGACTATCCTGTGAGGGGGCTAATGGTCAAGCCAAAGCACATGCCAGTCAGTTAGAACTCGCACGAGCACATGCTGCGTGCGTGGGTTACACGCAAGTTCAGGCCGCCGTCAGTCTGCTCCCACAGGCACCCGAGCCGGAACCAGCGCTCCGTCGCCTAGCTCCTGTGGCGATAGGTTATGCGTCCCTTCGTCAGGTCGTAGGGTGACAACTCGACGCTCACCCTGTCCCCCGCGAGGACCTTGATGTAGTGCTTGCGCATCTTGCCCGCCAGATGAGCAAGAATCTCATGCCCTTCCGCTATCCTCACTTTGAAGGTAGCATTTCCGGTGCATTCTACTACAGTCCCATCAACGGGAATCATGTCTTCTTTTGGAATGGCATCACCTCTTTCTTCGTGAAGCCCAGGCCCTTGCCCGGGCCCCACGAAAGTTAAGTTTGACCGAACAGCTATTTACTTGAGCCCAACTGCCACAATTTCATATGGGCGCACCAGCCGCCGGCAGATTGCCACCGCTGCTAGCGCGAGGCTCGGCTCGGACTGAACGATCGCGTTGAAGACCAGCGCAGCCGGGCGATCTCGCTCGACAACTTTATCTGTTCTTCAGATCTACCATCCGAGAACCCCTTCAGTTTAGCACGCTCCAGCCTTATGCCGGCCGACCGCTCGATAGATTCGAGCAGTTGTTCCTCTTCGGGACTCACCAGGGTGAGAGCCGAACCATTGCGGCCCGCGCGAGCCGTGCGACCCACTCGGTGGATGTAGTCGTCACAGGTAGCCGGCACCTCGTAATTGATCACGAACGAGATGTCGTCGACATCGATTCCTCGCGCGGCAACATCCGTCGCCACCAGGACGCGCACGCGCCCCGAGCGAAAACTCGCCAGAGCTGTGTTGCGTTGCGACTGGCTGCGATCCGAATGGAGTGTAGCCACGTTGTGTTTGTTGGCCGTCAGCACGCGCGTTAATCGGTCTGCTCCGCGCCTGGTCTGTGTGAAGACCAGGAACGACCCTTCGGTATGATGGTCGAGGAGCGAGAGCAACAACGGTATCTTTGCGTGCGAGAGCACCGGGAAGGCCTTTTGAGTAAGGGTCGCCACGGTTTGAGTAACACGGGTTGCCTCAACTCGCACGTGGTTGGTCAGCATCTCGCGGGCTAACAGCTCCACCGCTCTCGAAAGGGTTGCTGTCAACAACATCGTCTGACGTTTTTTGGGGACATATCTCATGATCCGCCTGACCTGTGGGAGAAAGCCCATATCAAGCATGCGATCAGCTTCATCGAGCACCAGGACCTCGACGGCTTTAAGCGAAACGGAGCCACGTTCTATCAAATCATTCAGGCGTCCGGGAGTGGCAATGAGAATATCAATGCCGGTGTGGAGTGCCTTGATCTGCCGCGATGCGCTTTCACCGCCGACAACACAGACAGTGCGGATGCCTGTCCCGTGGCTGTAGCTCTTTGCGTTAGCTTCTATTTGAATAGCAAGCTCTCGTGTTGGGGCAAGAATCAGCGCCCGCAATGCGCCGGTCCCCTTTAGTCGTTGTATGATCGGGAGCAGAAACGCCGCCGTCTTTCCCGAGCCCGTCTCGGCCGAAGCCATCAGGTCTCGTCCTTCGAGCGCGGGCGGGATCGCCTTCGCTTGAACTTCAGTGGGCTGGGCTATTCCCAGCCTTGCTATTACATTGACAAGCTGTGCGCAAACGCCCAGCTCATCAAAACTGCGTAAACTCATGAATCTCTCTTTCGGTGCTGCTTCCGGTGTCCTGTCGTTGTTAACCATGGAAGCAGCGATTGTGTTGAATCGGTTTGCTGAAGGGCGCAGATTGATTGGCTTGCAAAGGTCTCTTTCGCTTCCTTGCAATCTCTCCGAGCAGCGTGATGGTGAGAAGATGCGGCGAGGAAAAATCTGATTTATCCCTATCAACGACTCTCTCCATCGATGAACGTGGTTTGGCCTGGCAGCGGCTTTCAGTATCCGCCGCGTCCGCCGCTATTGCGACCTCCTCCGTAGCCTCCACGGCCGCCGCCGCCGCCCGAACGCTCTTCGCGTGGCCGTGCTTCGTTGACCGTAAGCGCGCGCCCGTTGACTTCGGCGCCATTGAACTGTGCGATTGCTTTGTCGGCTTCATCGCCGGCCATCTCCACAAAAGCAAAACCTTTTGAGCGACCTGTATCGCGATCGGTTATGATATTGACGGACTCGACCTGGCCGGCCTGCTCAAACAGATTTGTCAGATCTGTTTCTGTGGTTTGATAGGACAAATTTCCAACGTAGATTCTCTTACTCATGTATCTCCTTAGATCAGTTGTGAAGGAACTTCCGAGGCTGTGTTGGGAAAGGGAATGAAAAACAGGATCAAACTCTCTCCGCTTAGTAGCGGGAAACTCCTCAAGTCTAAATCACCAGCAGCATTCGATCTGCTGGACGAACAAGCAAATAGTAGCACATCGACTCCATAAAGTCTATGATGTCTTGCTCACTAACTTCTTCCTCGGTGAAAGGCCGGTCTGGCTACCTCTCTTTTTTGAACACCGCATAGAGCCATCGGCTCGGTCCTCTGAGTGCTGCGCGCGCCCGAGCGGACACTCTATCCTCCCCTGGCAGGGTATTCCCTGCGTGCCTACTCGCGAGATCTGCCGACCGCACGTCATCAAAATTACTTTTGTCTTGACCATTTTCGATACTTCGCGAAGAATCGGACTCGATACGCCAGGGCGAGAGACTATCTCGTCCAATCCTGGCGGCTCTAAGAGGGAGTTATGAAATCAGAGTGGATGACGCACAAGGGGGAACGTTTCATCTATTGCGACTTCACGCGCTTCGGGATTGACGTGGAAGGATTGCGCTCGGAGGTCGAAGCGGCGGATAGGCAAATATGTTTGCAGACAGAGAATTCCGTGTTAGCTTTGGCCGATCTACGCGACACGGTGGCCTCAAAGAAGGTGGTTGACCTGTTTAAGGCGAGCGCTGTTCGGACCAAGAAACATGTCCGAAGGCAGGCGGTGGTTGGAGTCACAGGTATCCGTAGAGTATTGGCAGAAGCAGTAGCACGGTTTTCACGGCAGCCTATGGTTTTGTTCGATACGGTCGAGGAAGCCAGAGACTGGTTGGTGAGCAATATGGAAGATACGGGTATCAGAGTAGAAGTGGATTAGCTCGCAGGATGAAGATCCGCAAGGAAGGCGAGTAGAGCAGCCTAGTATGGCGCATCATCAGAAGTATCTGGATCGAAATAAATATCGGAGCCCTACCCAATCAGTTAGACGTAAACAAAATCCCAACCAGAGGCATCACCAGACGACTGTGGCTTAAATGAAAAATCAGAATCGCAGAATCGAGGGCCTGACCCCATCACTTTTCGCTTGACTCCTAATATCTCGGGCAATACCATACGCAGGTTACGATTCAAGCCCTCATAGAACGCTTCGCGTGGCCTCTCCCGAGTCGTCGGACAAGCCGCTTGAGGGTTGAAGGTCTATTCGGGGGCGTGGCGGATCGAAGTGAGTGTCATATCTGCTGGTGGAACGCAGATGAAATCAGCAACCTCACGCTTAGTCTTCGTGGATGGAAAAGGGATGCCACCAGGCAACCCGCCAAAGTCAGGAAGCGACGTTTGTAGTACTGGGGTAGACGCCGAGACGATGCTGTGGGGTCGATCTTTGGACAATCGAAGGAGGGAGAAAGAATGAGGTTAGATTCGGTGAAGCGTATCGGAGGGATGGCCTTGGAGCTGGCACTGGGAGTCTTGCTGCTGGGAATTGTTTTTGCGGCCTTGAATTCGGCTGACAGCAGAGCGGCGACCTCCAGGGCGCGCGCAGCCAACAGGGCCGCCTCACCCGTAAGCGCCACTCTCGCTGCGCAGCAGGGCACGATTTGCCTGCAGGATGAGAGCAACGGCAACTTCATGACGATCGAAAGCACGGGAGCTTACTCGTTTACGAGCTGCAGCACTGGTTTCACCCTTTCAGGCACGGGTGTGTTGAGGATCAAGGGTCTCATCACCACGCTCGAGGACGTTAAACCGGACCGTAGAGTCACGGCCACTCTGGATCTGGCGTTGCGACAGGCCAAGGCGGCGGTGCAGACCTACTCGCCGGCACGATCATTTACTATCAGGGACAAGAACATCGACAACAACACCTGCGCCTGCGCACAGGCCCAATGAGCTCACGCATCAATGTTGGATCAGTTTGATAACGGGCTGACTGTGCCGCAGTCGGCCCGTTACTATTTGATGCGAGCCTAACCGTCACGTCAACCAGCCTGATGAGCCAGACTGGCTCATCTCTGTTTGAGCTTGGTGATGCGCAATCCAACCTGCTCTTCCGCAGCCTTCTGAGGATCTTCACGCGTGAACGCCTCCCACTCGACGATCGCGTCGCTGTTTCGATTGGCGCGTTCGAAGAGGAGGGCCATTTCGTGATGGCAAACCGGACACGGTCCCTTCGAACGCCGAATAGCCCTGCTGAGTAGCTTCCGCGCCTTGTCGAGTCGGCCTCTCTTCTCATTATCTAGAGCCCGATTCACCAGCGAATCAAGTTTGCGATTTGCCAGCACCACCTCGCCTCGGGCACGTGCAAGCACCGATCTGGCCCCGGACGACGAAGCGCCAAGATCAATCGCCGCCTCGGCCTCCCGAATCGCGCCCTCACGGTCACCTTCAGCCAACAGAGCCTCAGCCATTAGCCAGCGCGCGTTAAAAAAGTATGGGTCCCAGCGGACTGCCTCGCTTGCAAACTCACGCAACTTTGGGATGTCACGTGCGGCGAGAGCGAGATACGCCTGCAGCACATAGTTCGATTCCGGTGCGAGAGTATGGGCCTGTGCTTCCTGGGCCTGGTGGATCCCCAGATCGATTGCCCTGGCCCGCAGGCCGCTGCCGGTGGAGTCTGTCCGTTTGGTCGCATCTACGTAGATTGCCAGGGCCCGGGCGAACAGGAAGTTGTAAGAGCCAGTCGGGTCAGGAGCCTGTGCCGCACGCAACCCATTTGCCAGCAGACCGTCCCAGTCCTGGGTGTTGGCGGACGCGAACGCTTTTTTGATTCCTATGTCGGACCTTACCAGCGACGCGGTATACCAGATGGTAAACAGCAGCAAGCCGGCACCCGATATCGCGACGGGCCAAAACAACCTGCCTCTCGTGACTTCACTATCGCGCGGCGCCGGCCGCCCCTCTTTTGCGACGATATTTGACTTCGTCACTTTGGTGACTATTGGCGCAACCGCCATCAGTGCGAAAAAGTAGAGACCGGTTGGAATCTGGTCGTAGATGAAGAAATTGTGAACGATAACCGCTGCGAGCGACGAAACCAGGCCTGAGATCAACAACCGCTGCGGCCGCTGTGCTACGCGGCGGCGTGACTTCAGCAGCAGGAGGAATGCCGACGCTATGATCGCGATGTAGAGCACAGCCCCGGGGAGACCGAAAGAGATTGCGGCATCGAGGTAGGAGTTATGTGGACTTTCATTGTTGATCTGCGGTGCATATCTCGCGAGCTCTTTTGACTTGTACGCCAGGAACGCCTTACCAAAGCCTTCGGGGCCGCAACCCGCGAGAGCATAGCGCGGGACCATCTTCACGCTGTCGCGCCACAGAAGAGTCCGGCCCGCGCCCGTGAACCCTTCGGAGACGAACGAGCGAGCGCGAGCCTTGATGCTTTGCGACGCGGGACTCGAGCCTATGGTGAGGACCGCAGCGAGAATTATTCCGGCCGCGACACCAGCTCCAATCATCAAACGCTTTGAGGCACGCGCAGCCCTCTTCTTCGCGCGAGTCGTCTCGAGAAGCGTAAAGATCATCGCTCCGACAATTGCTCCGAGCCATGCGCCTCGAGTACCGCTGAACGTAATGGCGGCGAGTGACAAGCCGGCTCCTGCAAGCGCAATTCGGCGGGGCCGTCCATGCGTGGCGAGCCCCAGACCCGCGCTGAGAGGCGCTGTGTATAGGAGAAAGTTGCCGAGATAGTTGGAATGACCAAGCGTTCCTGGCACGCGCAGGACCGCGTCGGTGGACGACGTGAATGTGTAAGATGCGGCCGACAGGAAGGGGTCGTATCCGAAGAACTGGAGACAAGCATATGCGGCTGCCACTAATCCCGTAAGGGCCATCGCCCAGAGCAGAACAGATAGACGCTCCTCATTATCGCCGACCGCTACGATCAGACCGATGAAGACGACAAAAAAGCACAACCGCGTCAGCAAGCCCATCTCGACGGTGCTGCTCCCCAAAAGCGAGGCCAGCGGCGCAACCCCGACAATCGTTGCCAACACTATCGCTGTCACATACAGCGACACCAGCAGGACGTGCCTCGACTTGAACGCCTTCACCAGGTCACCGGGTGAGCGTCCAACTCCCGCCAACACCGTCAACACCAGGATTGCGGTCGCGCCCAGCAGCAGGAACGCGAACTTCGGCAGAACGTAGATTCGATAAATGGCCGTGCTGAAGATAAGTGGGACCAAAACCAGCGTTGAAATACACACCCAAAAAAGAGGCGCGTGCGCCTGAACGATGACAGGCTGCACGCCGGCCATTCTCTGATCATTGACCTTCTTGGTCATCTTCTCCGCCGGGCAAGTCTGGAAGCGGGCGTAAACATGTCTCTCCCAGAATTCGAGCACGCCCCGGCTTGCCGTTATGAAGAGCAGATGCTCACAGGTAGCGCGCGCGGAGGATGCCCACGTGATGGAGCTCGTGACCCGCAATGATGTGCGCCAGCGCTCGGACGCTCACGTCAGCGCCATTCGCACTGCCACTGCGGAGCCACGCTTCCGCAGTCAGGGATTTGAACATGTACACACTGGCGCGCCTCAGGCTCTCGAACTCGGCAGCGAGATCCGTAAGCGAAATCGCTCCGAACGCAGCGTTGCGCACGTAGTCGTCCTGCTCAAACCCCGGCAGCGGAGAAGGGTCGTTCCTGGCGAATCTCAGAGCCCGATAAGCAAAGATACGTTCGCCGTCGATCACGTGGCCGACTACTTCCTTAATGCTCCACTTATCGGGGGCGTACCTGCTATCGGCCTGAGCTTCGGGAATGCTGTTTAGCAGGCCCAAGGTTGTTTCGGCCTGCCGGCTTAGCGTCGAAACAATGTCGCCTTCAGGTACCAGGGAGACATACTTCTCATAATACTGAGCGTGTTCAGTAGATGCGGGTCGACCGATGGCTGATTTGGACATTGGAATACTCTCTCCTTTCGAAACTGTGTACGAACCGTGCAACGTCTACAATGCGCGCACTGGAAGGCTTCGGTTAATTCTTTCTCGAACCAGCGTCCTTGAGGAAGGCTGGTTTGCTGTTGTGGAGTGCGGCCATGGGCGGGACGCTTCCTTGTAGTTTGAGGCCGTCATTTAGTTCAGGTTTCAACCTTAGAGGGTGCTTTCTTCTCGCAGAGTCGCAAGAGCCTTGAGCTCTTAGTCGGCCTTGTTCTCATTTCTTCTTGTTCTTTTCTATGTAACTGCGGGCGAACTCGTTCAGGTGGGGGGCGTTTTGTAGTCCGACCTTCTTCGCCTCCTCTTCGGCCGCCTCTATCGTAAACCCATCCCTCAACACTCGTCTGATCATCCAGAATGCACCCACTCTAATCGCTGCGGTGCAGTGAATGAAAGCGGGCCGGTTCTGAGGGTCGTCAGTGAGCTTGAGAAACTCAGTCGCTTGCTCCTCCTTCGGGTCTCCGAACGCGACCGGAATGTTGAAGTAGCGCAGCCCAAGTTGTTTTGCCTGCTCTTCTTCCTCGGGGGCTCGGTGTTCGCTTGGCTGTCGAAGGTTGATGATGGCCTTAACGCCATCTGCCTTAAGCTTGGCGAGATGCTCGAGTCTCGGCTGGCCACCGGTGC
>DASYSA010000717.1:0-4901 GCA_036003885.1 Blastocatellia bacterium
ACGACGACCGCAGCAGCAGGGGCAGCATAGTGCGGCTGCGACCAGATCTCCGCGAGCAGTGCAGCCCCGAACAGGACCAGTATCGCAAGTGCAAGCCTCAAAAACCGGTCGCGCCTTGCAAAATAGAGAGCTATCAACACGATCGCACCACAACCCTGAAAGGCGGCGCCAGAGTATAGCGACAGCTTGTCTATGGCTGCCGAATAGAATTCTGCGACCGAATTCCGTTGTCTCAAGAAAAGAGGTAGCGTCAAGCCCATTTCACAATCCCGCATCACCTTATGGCGATAGGCCGGCTCGGGGTAAGGGGTTTGCCAGAAAAAGGGTCGGGCCATTGCATATGTCTGCTCGTGCACCACTACCGGCATCTGAAGAGGGTTGCCGGTAACACGCAGGTTGTAGCAACCCCATCCGATCATGATCAGGACGCCCGAAAGGATCACCGGGATCCCGACACTTCTGAATAACCTGGCTGAAGAAACTCGCTTATCGCGAAGCGTCAGGAAAAGCAGCGCAACAAGCACGAGGACGCACACAACAGCCCCTTCGTAAGGACGGCTGAACGACATGATCGCCATACCGATCCCGAGCAGCCATGAATGAAGAGCATTGGGTTTACGCGCTAGCTTCCGGAACGCGCCGAACACCAGGGCGCCTCCCGCCATTGCAACTGCGCCACCCCAGTAGTTCTGACTCCACTCCAGAACCAGAGGATGGACCGCCGCCAGCAATCCACCCAGAAATCCCCATGACCGTCCAAGCCAGGCCATCGAACACCAGCAAATGAGACCGCACGCCAGGGCCGTACTCAGCCACACACCTACGATCGCCCGGCCGCCGACCAGCCTGCCCGCTGCAAGCGCGAGTCCCTGAGCCGGAGGGTACTTGGAAGCATAGGTCGGCTGGAAAATCACCTGCATGGTTTCAAGGTGAATCCACATCGGATGGGCAGGATTAGTGACCCTGCCCTGGAGAAACGTGTCCGCAGCGAGCAGGTAGCTGAACTCATCATTAACCCAGGGTTGAGGAAAACCACGGCTACAGGACACACCACCAGCAACGCCGAACGACAATCCCACTACCAGTGCAATGGGTATCAGAGGCCTCTTCGCTAGGCGTCCAACCCATCGGGTTGCGCCTTCGAACCAATTCGGACGCATCTGCCAGACGATCAACAACACGCCCCCCACAATAGTCGTTGGCCCAGCTTCGAAGTAACCCCGATAAGCGCAGAACGCCATAAGCAGCAGAAGCAGCACCTGAATCGTCAGTAAATGGCCGCCTCGTACTCGCCCGGAAGTTTCGGCTAGTCGCTCCATGCTCTGTTCTCGGTCTTTCGCGCGTAAGGGCTCGTTAGAATCGGACGAAACTCTGTCGCAATCTACCCCAGCATAGTCTTATGTCGGGGTACTAAAGGCCGGTTTCGCTCTTGTTGATGCTGCTAGCCGGAGGCCGCCGGCAAGTCAAAAGCCTCTCGGAGGGGCATCCGCCAGAACCGCAGGACGCGAGAAGGCTGCATAATGATAGCGCATCCGGTGCTCCATTCAAGACAAATTCGTTTCTCGTTTCTCGCCTGTCGTCTCTCGTTGTGGTTATGATTCGTCAATTAGCGTCGGTCTCCCCTCGAGACTGCGAAACGAGAGGACAAACGAGAGACGAGAAACGAAGCGGCCCTCGGCTAAGAGCATTGACTTTGAAGGGTCAGCAGTCATAATAAGGCAGTTGGATTTCGCCGCGTTTTGCCCCTTCCCGAATGCCTCCCACGTCAATCGTAAACGGTTTGGTGACGATCAGGAATGAATTCAACAAGCGCAATCAAAGAGAGTGCCGGCTTAAGTCTGGAGATACAGAGCCGGCTCTCGGACGTCGATCGTTATAACGAATGGATATTCGAGCAGTTCCGCCCTTACGTCGGCAGGCGGGTACTCGATGTCGGCTGCGCGATTGGCAACATCACTCAGTACCTACTCGACAGGGAATTCGTTTGCGGCATCGATGTCGTAGAGGAGTTTACGGCTGAAATCAGGAAGAGATTTGCCGACCGACCCAACTTCAAGGCAGCACTGTTCGATATCGCCGATCCCGCGGTCACGTCGCTTGCTTCCGAGAACATCGATTCCATCATCTCTGTCAACGTGCTGGAACACGTTGAAGACGACCTGCAGGCACTGGAGAATATAAATCGCATCCTGAAGCCTGGCGGAAAGCTACTTCTGCTTGTCCCGGCCCTTCAGTGGCTCTACGGCACAATGGACGCGGCCGACAATCATTATCGAAGATACAACAAGCGACGGCTACGCGAGAGGATTTCCGCGTCGGGATTCAGCGTCGAAAGGGTTTACTACATGAACCTGATCGGCATCGTGGGTTGGTTTGTAAACGGCAAGATTCTCAAGAACGATCTCATTTCAACTACGCACTACTCACTCTACAACAGGATCGTGCCCGTCATCTCGAAGGTTGAATCCCTGATCCATCCCCCCATCGGCCTTTCGCTGGTCGCAATTGCAACAAAGAGGTGACACTGTTCGCATCGTGCAGGCCGGAACAGTTCCGGCGCGGGAGAGAATGAGTGGAGTCTCGATCGCGCCAGGCAGTATCCATTAGATCCCAGGACATCTATCTTCTAATCAACCGGCTGACGCAACAAGATTATCTTCGAGCAAACGTCGTGAAGCCGCTAGCCCAACGAGCCAGCACGAAATGGCACCAGAGCCAGTCAACCGCGGTGCAAATATAGAGGGGCCAGGTCGGCCCCTTTGCAAGAATGAACAGCGCCGGTATCAAGGTAAGATCGATATAGCCGATTCGAACTGTGGAAAAACCCGCCTGTCGCAGGAGTGAGCCGACTTGAGACGGATCCAGTTCACGCTCGTCAGGCGAGTGGTAGCGGTTGTATCGATCATCGCCCCATATAACGCGGCCAGCCTTCCTCAGGACTCCATTGACATTGGGGTCTTCAGCATAAAAGAGACCGCCCGGTACCAGATGGGCATGAATCTGGCGGAGCAAAGTCAGCAGCTCTGCTTCAGGGACATGGTGAAGGAACCCCAAACAAACAATCGCGTCGTAGGTCTCGGCCCAATTCAACTCCGAGAGCGGCTCGCAGCGAAAGTCGATATTCGTGACTTTGGCTTCGGCCGTCCTGCGCCTTGCCAATGCGATAGCTTCAGGCGAGATATCCAGTCCCGTCACATGCTCTGCGTGGGGCGCCATCATTAACTCGAATTGGCCGTCGCCGCATCCGAGGCTCAACACCCTCCTGAGGCGGTTCTTTCCGGCGCGACGCAGTAATGAATGGAGTTCTCGTCTCAGGCGCAGTCGCCACCCCGTGGGGTTGTACGCCTGGTTCTCATAATAGTTCGCGAAGAACTCAATCTCATCTGCCTCGACCTTATTTCGTTTCTTCTCTGCCACCTTAAGGTACCTTTCGATCACTACCGACCGGCTATTACAGTTATTTCCCCGCTAAGGTAGTCTCTTCAGGAATCAAAGGACTACATCAGCACGCCGCGTGAGCAGGGGTTCGATATACGCGCTTTATTGCCCGAAGCTCTGGATAGGGTCAACGGCGACGTAAGCCGAGAATACTCATAAAGAAACTCGACAGTACGATCTGGCAGCCGAGCGTCAGCGCTGTCACGGCGGGTATTATGACTCTCAAAGTCTCACTTGGTTGAAGAGCTCCAAAGGCGTGAGCGTTCCAGAAGTTCACTGCATAGATCGACCCGCCCAGTCCAAACAATATCAGCACGCTGCCGACGACCAGGCCCACCTCAAGGTTGACGTAGCGCATCACTCTGTTCAATCGAGTGTCTTCCGGTAGCAATCCTTCCATTATCGCAAATGTCTTCGTGAAGACGGCGAAGACGACAGCTTGAAATCCAATCACGACCGCGACGGCCGAGTACAGCAGGGTCTGCACATCGAAGCCTATGCTGCCGATATAGACGGGACCGCGCAACAACATCAGTCCAAAGAAGAAGCCAAACAACATCAACAGCGCGCCGGGATAGAGGAAGAGCCAACGCGGACTGTACATGAGCAAGAACCTCAGATGTCGCCAGCCGTCGCGCCAACTGCGCAGATGGGGAGGCCGGTTGCGCCCGTCCGGTGCAAGCGTTGTCGGCACTTCCGTGATTCGCATCTTATGCAGCGTCGCCTTGACGACGATCTCGCTCGCAAACTCCATTCCTGTCGTACGCAGATCCATCTTCAGGATCGCACTCTTGCTGAAACCGCGAAGCCCGCAATGGAAGTCACGGCTCGGAGATCGGAAAAAGGTCCGGCCAAGCTCGGTTAACACGGGATTGCCGAGATACCGGTGAAGCGCAGGCATAGCACCGGGCTTTATTCCGCCCATGAAACGATTGCCCATTACCAGATCGTATCCCTCCCGCAACTTCTCGATGAACGGGCTCAAATCAGCGAAATCGTAACTGTCGTCCGCATCACCCATCACAATGTACGTGCCCCTGGCCGCGACAATACCGCCCATCAAGGCACTGCCGTATCCTCGAGCCGGCACATTGACGACTCGGGCGCCCAGTGCGGAAGCGATCGCCTGAGAGCCGTCGGTGCTGCCGTTATCGGCGATAATGATCTCGCCGTCAACACGCGCTTCATCGAACCAGCGCTGGGCCTTTCGAATGCAGGTTGCCAGTGTCTCGGCTTCGTTCAGACACGGCATCACCACCGACAGCTCAGGCGCCGGCCGTTCGAATGCCAGCAGGTCCTCTTGTACGAGGGAATCAATCTCCAACACGCTGGAAGGGGTGTTGACACTCATTTGTACTGGCTCTTGATTGAGGGAAGCTTGCGTTCTAACTAGTTACTGATCGAGGAGGGGCAGGCTCGCGGCGAAAATGCGTCTCGAAGTCTGGTCAGAATAGTAGCACAGA
>DASYSA010000718.1:0-14128 GCA_036003885.1 Blastocatellia bacterium
AAATCCTATCTGAATCGGTTGGTTGCGCGAATGAGCGGCATCAACTTTTCATCAATCGATGCCTCAGTGTCGCCGATATCCACCCGATAAACGAACCAGTGTTCGGTGTGCTCGGCTTTCCCATCTGGAGGCATCTTCCTCAACGCTCCCAGGGTTTCCACTTCGAGCATGCTGGGGTCGGTGTATGTCTCGGTGTTGCACCCATAATCCGGATAGGTGACGCCGGGATCGAAGCCGAAGCGCTTCACGAACAACTCGCCGCTCAATGTATAAGCCGCCCACCCCATCGTGTTCATCAGACCAACCTTCTGGTCCGACGTCGCCCTGGTATCCTGTCTGAGCTGAATGTACCTGGCACCCCAGGTCCAGCGCGGATCCTTCATGTCGGTGTAGGCCCACATCACCATGGACCGGACCGGTAACAGATACTCGGAATGCGTCCGCCGAGGCTCTTGAGGAAAGATCGCCCGCCCGCCCGCCGCCATAACAGTCAAGCACCACGGCGCAAGCTCAACATCCCACTGGTTCTTGTTGATCAATCGGTGCAATACAGTCACATGATTGTCGTTCGGATCGAGCGTCACCTCCATCTCTTTGATGATGCCGGTGGCGGTTTCGACTGGCTGAGAGAGTATGAGCGTCTTGCCATTCCATCGATACTTGACTGGAGAGTTGTCTGGAGAATATGTGCGAGGAATTGCCTCAGGCGCATGCCAGAGCCTGTGCCCGCCGTAGCCTCGCCATTCGCTCCCGCCGGTCTTTCCCATCTGGTCGGTGACCTCTTTGAACAGATTCTGACCGCCGGCGAAGCCGAAGCGAATGACTCGCGGTCCTACGTCCGTAGTTACTATCAACTCAACTTGCCCGTTGGTCAGCCTTATACAGTTGGGCCAGCCGCCATAATTGACTTTCTCCTGCATCTTCAGTTCTCCCGCCGACACTGTCGTCAATAGAGCCAGACTCCACGCCCCGATCATCAAGCGCCGCATCGTTGAGATCCTCCTGTTCTTGTGGCAGAGCCATTATAGCGATGTCGTCACTACGAGCAAGACCACGAAGGTGGGAGATAGGAATCCAAGCGAACAGGAGTCCGCGTGTGCTCGCGTATTCCTGAGGCTTTGAATGGGAGGGACCGGATGAGAACGTCAGAGAGTAAGCTTCCACGGAGCGCGATACTCCCTCATCACGTAGCGCTGGGCCTCTTTGTCTCCGATTATCTCTTCTTTCTCAACGTCCCACTTGACCTGGCGTCCAAGCCTGAACGCTATGTTCCCCAGATGGCAGGCAATCATGGAATTGTGTCCGATCTCGACATCCGAATTCGGCCGCTTGCGTGACCGCATGCAGTCGACGAAGTTCTTCACATGCTCGAAGTGAAAGTCGCCACTGCCTCCTTGCCTCGGAAGGCCGATCTTTTTGTAGGTGGTCTTGCGGCCCGCGGTCTCGGTTTCAGCGTACACCTCCCAGCCGCCGCGGTCGATCACCAGCATACCGTCGTTGCCGTGAAAGGCGACTCCATGGTCGCGCGCCTCGGGGCCGCGGCCGATCGCGGTAGCGTGCTCCCAGACCATGCTGAAGTCAGGGAAGGCCCAAAGCACTTGTTGAGTGTCGGGTGTCTCTTCGGCGTCATCGGGATAGCCGTACTTTCCGCCGACGGACATCGCCGAAGTGGGAGCCTTGATGCCCATGCCCCAGTTCGCGATGTCGATCATGTGAGCGCCCCAGTCGGTCATCAAACCGCCCGAGTAGTCGAAGTACCAGCGAAAGTTGAAATGGAATCGGTTCTTGTTGAATGGGCGCTTGGGAGCCGGACCCAGCCAGAAGTCGTAGTCGACCGAGGAGGGCGGTTCGCTGTCGGGAATAACAGGAACATCGCCCATCCAGTTTTGATAAGCCCATGCGCGAACGAGTCGAATCTTTCCCAACTTGCCGCTCTTAACGTAGTCGATTGCGTCCCGGTAGTGAGCCGCGCTGCGTTGTTGAGTGCCCATCTGCACGACGCGGTTGTACTTGCGCGCGGCGTCGACCATCACCCGGCCTTCGCCGATGCTGATCGAGAGCGGCTTCTCGACGTAGACATCCTTACCGGCCTGGCAGGCCATCACCGTGGGCAGCGCGTGCCAGTGGTCGGGTGTGCCGATGATGACAGCGTCGAGGTCTTTCTGCTCGAGCACTTTTCGAAAGTCGCGGGTTACGAGGGCGGGCTGCTGGCTGTACTGGTCGCCCACGGCCTTCAACGTCTTTGCGGTCTGGGCGTCATCGACGTCACAGAGGGCGACACATTCGATATTCTTGATCCGCAGCATCGTTCTCAGATCGCCGCTTCCCTGGCCGCCGCATCCGATCAACGCTACTCGAATGCGATCGTTTGCGCCCAAAATGTTGCCGGTCGCGTTCTGCGCCTGCGTTGGTTTGGGATTCAACAGTGACAGGCCCGCCGCGGCGCTGCCTGCGGCAATTGACTCTTTGAGAAACTTGCGACGATTCGTGGTTTTCATCCTGGTCTCCTCGCTTCCACGCGCGAAAGCGCTCGATGTTCTTCGTGAGTGTGATTGTGAGGTACTTTAGACCTGAATGGTCGGGGTTACAAGTGTCTGGGTACGCACGCTTCCAGCGGGCTGCCTCTTCGGATGGTGGGGCACGCCCCGGGTACGCACGCTTCCAGCGTGCTGCCTCTTCGGATGGTGGGGCACGCTGGAAGCGTGCGTACCCAGGCTACACCCAGGCAGCTACACAACGGACGCACTGACTTCGGAAACTGGCATATCCAGCGACTCGAGTACCTCTTCGACCACGCTGCGAGTCACTACGTCGCTTCCGGCGGCGAAACCGTACAGCAAAGCGTTGTCGCAGACGTTGTTGATCACGCGGGGAATTCCCTGGGAAACGGCGGCGATCAGCTCAAGCGCCTCATCCTCGAAGATGCTCACGCGGTCCGCACCCGCTGTTTTCAGACGGAAGCGGACGTACTTATTGACTTCAAATCGATTAAGCGGATTGATCGAGCAGCGAAGCGATATGCGCTGTTTGAGCTGGCGCAGACCAGGCCTGTTCAGCGTCTCATGCAACTAAGGCTGTCCGCACAACACGATCTGCAGGAGCTTCTCGCTGTTGGTCTCAAAGTTCAGCAACAGACGCGTCTCCTCGAGCAAGGCGCTCGGCAGGCTCCACTCGGCAGAGAGTCGATTCATAAGACAAGCGCGCCCTCCGCCGCAGGCTGTGCCTGCACGATCTCCCAGCCGCTGTTGTCGAGTGCCGTCGAGTCCGGGGATGAAGTGCATGCCCCGTCTATGGTATCTGTAATTAACTGCCATTCTCTGTTCATTGTTTCTCCTTATTCAAAACCGGTTTCAAACCGGAGTAAGGCGACAGGTTGAGTTTGGTGTCCTTGCAGAAGATGTCCATCACTTGATGGCCTAAGAGGGGTAGGAACCGCTCGCATGGGTGCGAGCGGGTTCCTCCCTGACTCTTTCGGCATAGAAACGACAGGCAAATCTGACTGAGCTGTCATCCGCAGCTGTATTCATAGCCTTTAGGACACCTTTTTTCACAGCTCAGGGGACTGGGGCCGCCGGGGTTCACCCCATCTTATTTTTTAGACCTCATGTTCATGTTATGGATGGCAACGCCGACGAAAAGTCCCGAGAACGCGAGCTTAACCCAGCGGATCTTTCGCCTGTCTTCAGGTTTCTTATACTCCCAGGCTTTGAAGAAGCCGAAGACCCCGGCCTTGATTCCCATGCGGAGACCAGGGTTTGCCAGGCCCCCTTCACGGCAACTCGTGCAGCGGTTGAGGGCGTAGGCAGTTGAGGCTTCGTCGGCCACCATTGCCCCGCCAAGAGCTGCATCGGACCAGTTCCAGACCGGCTGCTCACGAGAGGGCTGCTGAGAGAGGGCGGATACAGAGAGCAAGAGAATCACCAATACCGTTTTCATATTCGGGGGGCCTCCATTGTTGAAATAGTTGTTCATTGAGCGCCCAGGGCGCTATTTACTCCGATAGTCGCAGGATTCCCGTAGATGTGGGCGAGATGTGAGGAGCTATGTCATCCCCCGCCCTCTACCTGTTCATGAGTGCTAAGTTCTTTCAGGTTCCAGACGCCATTGGCATTTGTTATAGCCAAACCTGAGGTGGCGCTGACCCGACCGCAACATGAAGCGATACCCGTTTACCCGTACTCGTCCGATGCTTTTGGGAAGGTCCAGTTCGAAACTGTCCGTACCCTCGATTGAGATCTCGACCCCGTCCCGTCCAGTAACCCAAGGTAACGGACCCAGTTCTCTCCGAAAGGAATCTCTCACCCCGTGCAATCTCGACCGCGTGAGAACTCATCGTGGCTATCCTCTCGTCAACTCGCTGTGAATCTCTTTCGCTCTCCGGGTCTCAGCGTGCACTGCGGCGAACAGCCGGTTGTAAAGATTCAGAGTCCGCTCCAACTGCGCCTCGGAAGAGAACTTCTGCTCGACTGTTGCTCGTCCCAGCTCGCCCATCTTTCTCGCGCGGCCTGGATGACAAAGCAACCAGACGATCCGCTGCGCCATGGTTTGATCATCGCCGGCCGGGACAAGATAACCGGTCTCTCCGTCTACTATCGCTTCGCGCGCGCCACCAACTTCGGTGGATACCACCGGCCGCGAGGCTGCCATGTATTCCAGTATGGAGTTGGAGAACCCTTCGGAGGTCGAGCTGAGAACGCAGACGTCTGAGAGCGCCAACAGCTCGGCCACGCGATCGCAATGCCCGATGAAGAAGACGTCGTTTGCGAGCCCAAACCGAGCGGCCAGTTCTCGCATAGTATCTGTCGGCTCACCCTCTCCGGCGATCACGAACGCGGCATCGGGGATGGACCCTTTCACGCGCAGAGCCGCTCGCAGGAACATGGCGTGACCTTTCATCGAGAGCCTCATGTTCGCAACGATAGTGACGAAACGTCGATCGCGAGGCAGGCCGAATGCCGTGAGTGCATCATCGCCTTCAACACGCGGAGCCACCCGTGCGAAGTCCAGACCGTTGTGAATGGTGCTGATCTTGCCGGCCGGCACGCCTTCTCTGATCAGCTCGCCGCGGGCCGCTTCACAGTTCGCTACTATACCGTGTGAGAATCGGTATGCCGTGCGTTCGACGAGGCGCTGGGGTCTGCTGCGCCTGGCGGTCTGTCTGCGAGACGCGATGCGAACAGGTACGCCCGCGAGCCGGGCCGCTGCAATGCCGAAGACGTTGGTGTAGAAATCATGTGTGTGCACGATGTGTATGTGGTGCTTGCGTAACTGAGCGGCAAAGCGGCAGAGCTGAACTACGAAGTTGCGATCATGGAAGCTTGTGAGGGGATAGGTTGCGACCTCGATCTGCATGCGGTCGACCTCATCACGCAGGACGCCGGTTGGATCCAGGCAGGCAACGCGCACATCGTAGTTGCTGCGTTCGTGGAGCAGGCCGGTGAGCTGGACGGCTTGAAGCTCAGAGCCGCCCTGATGAAAGCTGCCAATGAGTTGTAGAACGTTTCTCTTCACTGCTTATGAGTCGCGAGTAATTGAAGTTAGTCCCATGGTCAGGAAATGCCGATATAGGCATTAATTCCATGTGAGAGCTACCGATTTGCGGAGAGCCTGATGATCTCTCTCTGTTTGAAAGCCTTCAGGATTTAGGATCTGGGATTTAGGATCTAGTGCCGTGATGGGTCAGACCCTCGATTTTGCGATTCCGCATGCCGTGATGGGGTCAGCCCTCGATCGATTGTACGATTCTTGATTTCGCTAAGGCAGAGTCGGTTTGGATGCCTCTCGATACTGATAATCCAGATCCTAGATCCTAAATTCTAGATAATCCTAGATCCTAAATCCTAGATCCTAAATCCTAGATCATCCTAGATCCCAGATCCTAACTTTTGCACCCTCTCGAGTGCACCGCTGCGTATCTCGACTTGAATCATGAGGAACACTATCGAATGGAAGTTCGTAACGCCTCATGAACCCAAGACAGGCGAAGCACAGGCGGGGATTGAGTTTGCGTCACTTTCATCGGGTTGAAACGACTTTCATTCTTAAGACGGGGAGCATCTATGAACAAGATTCGCGTTGTGATTATTTCGCTGATCTGCGTTGCGGGAGCAGCTCTGTTCGCATTACCTGCCATCCAGGCAAGCGGATCGGGTTCAGCACCGAAGAATGTTACATTCAACAAAGAAGTCGCGCCCATCTTCTTCAAGAGCTGCGCCGAGTGCCATCGCCCCGGCGAAGCCGCGCCCTTCTCGGTGCTCAGCTACAAAGACATACGGCCCTGGGCGAAGTCGATCAAGGAAAAGGTCGTCAATCGCGAAATGCCTCCCTGGCACGCCGATCCGCACGTCGGCCGATGGGTGAATGATCCACGTCTGACGCAGGCTCAAATCGATACCATTGTTGCCTGGGTAGACGGCGGCGCGAAGGAAGGCGACCCGAAGGAGCTGCCGCCCGCCCCGCAATTCGTAGAAGGTTGGCGTATTGGAAAACCCGATGTGATTGTCTCAATTCCCGACGAGTACACTGTCGATGCCAACGGGCCTGACGAGTATCAATACTTCGATGCGCCGACCAACTTTACTGAGGACAAGTACGTTCAGCTGGCGGAGGCCCGGCCCGGCAACCGGAAGATCGTGCATCACATCATTGCTTTCGTCGTTCCGCCAGGCAATCTGAGCCTGAATATGGTTCCAAAGGAGCAGCGCGACAAGGCGCTCGAAAACTCGCTGAAGAATACTCCGTTTTATCGCGATGGCCTCTTGATTCGGATGAAGCCGGATCAGCCGGTCTACAACGACGCGAGCGAAGTGCCGGCCAATCTCAAGGGCTTCAATAACGTTGACGATTTTCTGACCGCCTATGCGCCAGGCAGCGACTACGGCGTGTGGGAACCGGGAACAGCAAAGAGGATTCCCAAAGGCGCGATTATTCGCTTCCAGATTCATTACTCCAAGGTAGCCGGGAGCGTGCAGAAAGACCGTTCAATGATTGGGATGATTTTCGCAAAGCAACCGCCGGAAAAACTCATCAAGACGCGCGCCGTATCGAACGTTTTCTTCGAGATCCCGCCGAACGCCGACCGGCACAAGGTCACCGCGACCTGGACGCCAAGCCTCGATGTCACCATCCGCTCTCTGTCGCCACATATGCACTATCGCGGCGCCGCGATGGAGTTCAAAGTTTTCTATCCTGATGGACGATCGGAAGTGCTCCTCAACGTGCCTGCCTACAGTTTCAACTGGCAGATGGTCTATAGACCGCAAACGCTGATACGCATTCCAGCCGGCAGCAAGATTCAGGTTACGGGATACTTCGACAACTCGGCGAAGAACAAGTTCAATCCGGACGCGACCAAAGCCGTGCGTCAGGGTGAACCCACCTACGACGAGATGATGATGGGTTTTATGGACTACACTGCGGAGAAACCAAAGACGCTTGCAAGGGTCGACCGGCAGATCTTCGATACCTACGTAGGCAAGTACGACTTAGGCAACAACCGCGGGTACTCCATAACCAGAGAAGGCGACCGTTACTTCGGCCAGGGCACGAACGGCTTGAAGCGCGAGCTCTTTCCGGCTACGGAGAGCAGGTTTTTCATCCCCGAAGTAGAATCACAGATCACTTTCGTCAAAGATGAAAAAGGCGAAGTCGTCGAATTGATCTACGAACAGAACGAACGCCAGAACCACTGCAAGCGCCTCAGGGAAGCCGCGGCTGGTAAGGAGCAGTAATCGGTCAGAAGTCAGAGGTCAGAGGTCAGAAGTCAGAGGTCCAGAACGTGCTGATCTCTGACCTCTTAATCTCCGAACCGACGTGAAGACTGAGCAAGCCCAGCGCCGTCAGCATCCCTTGCGTGAACTGATTGTATACCCCGAATTCTGTCTGGCTGAGCGTGCGGACCAGGATCAACGGCAGCGGAAGGGCCAGCGCGAATGCGAGGCCCTTGGCCAGCGCCAGCAGCGCCGCCCGTTCGTCAATCCATCACCCTCAGTAGCCGGTCTGGTTGTCTTCATTATCAATCAGTGCTCGTAAGCAGGCGTGCCGGCGCTCGCCTGAACGGCGCGACGGAATCTTGTCTTGGTTCGTTCAAACCCGCTTGTGCTCTGAGCGAAATGCTCCAGGTCGGGCTCGGTGTGAATCCGCCGAAGCGAGAGGTGATCGGCGGAAGCTTCATTGAACCCCGGTTCGCAGGTGACCGCACATCGATAGCCCGCTCGGGCGACCTCTCTCTTGATTGCCTGGTTGTAGCCCCCATTCGGATAGCAAAACAGTCCGACTGGATTGCCGATGATTCCCTCTATGCGCTCTCGCGATTCCGCGAGTTCTTTGCGAACGCGCGCGCTGCTAACGTTGGTGAGGATGGGGTGAGTCATCGTGTGCGACCCAATTTCAATACCTGCCGAATTCATCTCGCGAACCTGCTCCCAGTTGACTGAATCGAACTCGGGGGGCGGGGAGTCAGGCAACTCTACGCCGAGCGAGTAGGCGATCTCGGCTAAGCTGTCGTCCTTTGCTTCGTCGGGGAGCTCCTTCAACACCGAGTTGACGCAGTCGGCGAGCTCGAATCGCGGCTGCGTGCTGTTGAGGCGTATTTGCAGCAGAGCATCGTTGACCCTTGTCTCCAGCATTGAGGTTCGGGCGCGCGGCAATAAGTAGCGAAGCTTATCCGTCCACATCCAGTTCCGTTGATCGGTGAAGCCGGTGACGATAAAGAGCGCGGCCGGGACCTTGTAGCGGCGAAGCACCGGGAAGGCGACCTCATAGCAGTCGCGATAGCCGTCGTCTATCGTAACGGCGGCAACACTGGAGGGCAGCTTTGCCCCGCTTGCAAGAAGCCGGGCGAGTTCGGACAGGGGCACTATCCGGTAGTGAGCGGTGAGATACTCGAGTTGTTGGGCGAGCAATCGAGCCGAGGTCATTACAGAGCTGTCGGTTTCGCTGAACCGATGATAAGTGACGATCAGCGCCTTATTGCGATTGGCAAGCCGGAAGTGAACAAAGGCGCCGGCGTGGTTCATCAGGTTGAGGACTGCCTTTTTCATGGTTTCGTTTTACGTTTTGCGTTTTACGTTTTACGTTTTGCGTTTTACCTTTGTCGTCAGCAACAGAACGCAAAAACGCTAAACGCGGAACGCGAAACGTTCCTAAAGTTCGGCCGAGTATGACTTCAACACAAGGTCATGGAGGTCCAGCCGGTCTATCGAATCGAACACCTGGGTCGGCCGGACGCCGAGTCCAAGGGCCAGACGGAGAACGCTCTCGAGGCTCAGGCTTGTTATTATCGAGGCCTGAATCTTCGACAGAAGTCCCTGGTCGAATCCGGTAACACGGCAGAATTCCGATTGCCTTATTCCCATATGAACGAGCCGTTCGCGCACCAGGATAGCGAGCTTCGTCTGCTGAGCGGGCTGAGTCCTTTCCATTCTTTCCTCCACGGTCGGTTTTTGGTTTCAGTTTTCAGCCTGTCACCTCTCTGAAAACTGAAAACTGTTCCCCTGCCGAAGTCAACACGACGACCGTGATAAGGACGATAAGTGACTTGCGGCGCCAAAGGATCTGGGAGAATTCGGTCAGATTTCTGGGTCTGAAGCTGGCCATTGTTACCTCTTCGCGATTCTCGTTTTTGAGTGAGGCCGACGACCTCAGCTAAGTTAAATGGATAATCGCTTGAAGATTTCATAACCGGCGCGCCCTCGCGCCGAAAAGGCGAGCTTAAAAGTGGAAAACAGCTGGTTTAGGCTATTTAGTCTAAGGGATGATGCGTGATCCGTGATGCGTGATCCGTGATGCGCGATCCGTGATCGAGTGTGGTGTCTGATAGCGCTGCTTTCCACGAATCACGAATCACGCATCATGCGACTATCCGACACAACCAGACCCCATAGCCATTCTACGAAGAATGGACTTGACCGCAGGGCTACACAGAAGCTTCGAGTAATCGGAGTGCTGTGGAACCCTGCGGTATTTGTTATTTGTCAGTCGTCAGTTGTCCGTTGTCCGTTGCATTCATTTCTTGTAGATGACTATAGCCAAGCAGAGATTTACAAGTAGTAACAACGGACAACTGACAACGGACAACGGACCAATGACAATTCTCAATCACAACGCGCGCTCTTATACCGAAAGTCCATTCCTTTGCTCACTCCCTTTTCTTTGCCTTCAATTCGAGCAAAGAGTGAATCCTTAGACTCGCGGCGGTAGATGATTCGCTGTGGGAAGTCGTGGGCAGGGTTTTCGAACACCGCTTCGCCATCGGAGCTCTTGATGAGTTTGAATGATACGGGCCGCGCTCCCATTCCAAGAGACACAGTATAGGCGATCTCGCCCTTGAGCTCGGCGATTTGCGCGTATTCGATGAAGACCGTCTTGCCGCCTGCAACGGTCCGGCTCAGCCCGATCATCGACTGGCCCGCTGGCTTCAGCCAGAATTCCTCGGTCCGCTCCTTCCCGTCGTCCGAGACCCAGCATCCCGAAATCCATTGAAGTCGAGCGACACTGAACTCCTGTGCCGCGTTCGAACGGCCGTGACCCCACATCGTTGCTATTGTCATCGTGAATAACAGACACCACACCGTGCGCCTTAACATACCTGAGATTCCTCCTTGACTGATCAGAGTGACGAGATTCAGCTTAGCCGAACGATCGGGTCGCCGTATTGTAAGAAAAAGACAGTCTCAACTTTGAGTGAAGTGGTCGGACATCACGGCTGGCTCATGAAAATAGGTTGTCGGCTCCGTGCCGGCAAATGCCTTGAACTCCTTGATGAAATGCGGCTGGTCGTAATATCCGCACTCGAGCGCGATCTGAACCCAGTCGGGACGGACGTTCTCGCGCTCGATCATTCTCAGAGCTCGTTGAAAGCGAATGATTCGGCACAGCGTCTTTGGCGGCAGGCCGACCCTGGTGTTGAATCTCCTGTCCAGCTTGCGGAAACTGATGCCCATCTTTTCTGCAAGCCTCTCGATCGGCAGGCAGCCGCCACTGCGAAGGATCAGAGCGATTGCCTTTACTTCGGCTTCGTCGTGTGCTCGAAATTGACTCAAGCGCCCAAGCAGAGCTGCCTCGATCTCTCGGACGATCGCGGATGTGGTTGGCGCCTCACGGATTCTCGACTCGAGCTCACGCGCCATCGCTCCCCAGACCAGATCCAGAGCGATTACTCTGTCGGCGATCTGGTCTTGAGGAAGGCTTAGAAATGGATAGGCGCCACCGGGCCAGAACCTCACACCCACCAATTGCACTCTTCCTGTGGGCGCGATCAACAAATGTCGTCGCATCTGGCCGACGATCAAAGTAAGCGGCTGGCGCCGAGTCTTTCCGTCGGGGTCCTGTTGACTGAACGGCTCGGCGAGATTGAACACGATTTCGGTGCACCCGTCAGGAAGGATGCGTTCCTGGCTAGTCAATTCTGCGACAGGACTCCGCATCACCCAGAAACATTTGATGTACTTTGGCAGCGGTTCGGCCGGGGTGATCTCCTCATATTGCATCTCGCCCCAATGATGCCTTGCAGCCGATCCATCCGGCAAGGGTGACGGGGTCAGGCCCTCGATTCTGCGATTCTGAAGCAACACGGACACCGAGAACACGGAGAGCACAGAATAGAGGAATCGCAGAATCGAGGGCCTGACCCCGCGACGTGCACCCGCAGGCTCTGGTCGTCTTGCCTAACGCGCCCCGAAAGTGATTTACTGGCAACCGGCGTCTGGTAGAGAGCGCGCCGACAGATCATCCCTTTCGGGATGCCCTGAGAAATAAGGAAGACCAAATGTCAAAAGAGAATCCCGCCATCGCAGCATTGTTGAGCAACGATCCTGGGACGAGGCGTCGCAGACAGTCAACAGAGAACCCCGAAAAGGAGACAACAAGCCCACCCGATCTGAATGAACTCGACCGATTGAATCAGATTTACTTCTTTGCCGCGCGGCTCTTCTGCGAGAAGGGCTATGACGCGACCTCTATGAGCGCAATCGCGGAGGCGACCGGGATTACCAAGGCCGGCGTGTACCATTTCATTCCAGGAGGTAAGAAGGATCTGCTCTTCGCGATCATGAGCTATGGCCTGGACCGGCTCGATCGAGCGGTGATCGAGCCGGTCCAGACCATCGCGGATGCGGAACAACGACTCCGCGCGATCATCACCAACCATGTCAAACTGGTTACCCGAGGGAGCACCGAAGAAGGTTTCAACCCGGTCACAGTAGTGGTGGATGAGGTCGCGGGCTTGTCGCCGGCGCACAAGGCCAGGATTGATCAACGCAAACGCGTCTACGTAGACCTTATTCGACAGACGCTCGAAGAGCTCAGGGAAGAAGGTAAGCTGAAAGAGGTGGATGTCACGGTGGTTGCATTCAGTCTATTGGGAATGGTTCTGTGGCTTGCACGCTGGTATCGGCCCAATGGCCGTCTGACCGGGGATCAGATGGCAGATGAGATCTGCAAAATGGCGCTCGGCGGAATCATGCGCCAGTAGGTAGTAGCGCTTTATTCCCGGCCAGTCGGATCGGGCTCAGGACATCAGAAACGTAGGGAAGTTGAACGCAGCGGACGTAACATTAGTCGCGTCAGGCCGCTCGATCTCCCATGAATCTGTCTTCCCCACAGCAGCCGGTTAGTTGACTTCGATAGCGCTTGCCGACCGGTCGGTAGGTATAGTAGAATGCGCTCCCGCATCTTTTATCTGCTTGCATATACTTGACTCATTGATGCGTGCTCTGATTAGGCTTTCGCCATTTTGATTATACGGGTAGGAAGTTACGGATCACGTTAGATGTGCCGCTTGGCTGGGATGATTGAGGCCGGGAGATGTCCACTCGAGACACTCCTCCGGCTCCACCTGGTGACTTTGTCTGGAGAGTAACGGTCATTCCGCTCACCCTCTGTCGGTGTTTGCGAAGCAGGCGCGCGGCCTGTTGATCAAACGCCATCGCATCTCTCTCTGATGATGCAGCCAAAAGGAGGAACGTATATGCAGGTTAAGCTCAGCAACCTACGGCGCGCAGTCGCGGTCTCGATCTCTGCCCTTCTAGTGAGCCTGGGTAGTTACGCCCTGGCTCAGAACGCGACTGGAGCGATCAAAGGAATCGTGAAGGACCAACATGACGCGGTAGTCGCGGAGGCTACGATCACGGTGACTAACAAGGCAACCGGCGCCACAAGAAAGGTCAAGGCCGGCAGTGAAGGCAACTTCGTCTTCGAGAACATGGTCCCCGGCGAGTATGAGGTGAGAGTGGAGTCCGACGGATTCTCCACTCAGGTTCAGATGCTCTCTGTGGCAGTCGGGAACACTTCAACACTCAACTTCGCGATGACGGTTGGCGCGGTTAGTCAGACTGTTGAGGTGACAGGCGACGCTCCGGTGCTCAACACTACCGATACCGTGGTCGGCGGAGTCATCAATCGCGAGCGAGTCGAGAATCTCCCTCTGAACGGCCGGAGTTTCCTATCGATCGCACTGTTAGAGCCGGGCGTGAGCGTGAACTACAACGCCAACTCCGGGGCAGGTAATCCCAACAACTACTTCCAGGTCTCAGTTGGCAGCGCCCCGCAACAGATGACTCTGATTTCGATCGATGGTTCGAGAGTCAACGACCGCATCACCGGCGGCACCTCGCAGAACTTCTCGGCCGAGACCGTGCAGGAGTTTCAGATCAGCACGCTCGGATTCGACCTTTCCGCCGGCACGGTATCCGCGGGAGCGGTAAACGTTGTCTCCCGAACAGGCACCAACACCCTCCATGGAGGCGGCTTCTTCTTCTTCCGCGACCACAATATGGCCGCATTTCCGGGCTTCAAACGTCCCACCGAAAAAAATGCAGCCGGCGTTCCTCTAAACCTGCTATGCCTTGATCCCAAATCGGCAGGTTGCGGTCGTGTGCTTGACCCCTTCTTTGTCCGGAGGCAGTATGGCGGATCCCTCGGCGGGCCGATCAAGAAGGACAAGATCTTCTTCTTCGGCAACTATGAGCGCAATAACCAGGTCGGCGCCAACTCGATCACCTTTTCGGACGCAACGCTTTTCCACTTTAACCATGTCGCGGCTCAACCGCAGCATGGCGACCTGGTGAACGCTCGCGTGGACTACACGATCAACCACAAACACACCGCCTTTTTGAGGGCCGGCGTGGAC
>DASYSA010000719.1:0-12438 GCA_036003885.1 Blastocatellia bacterium
AAATCCTAGATCCTAGATCCTAGATCCTAGATCCTAGCTCCTAGATCCTAGCTCCTAAAGATTTCCGCGGCTTCTTCAATCTTGCTCGTGATCCTGCAGGGTGGAAGGCTCTGAAGAAACACCTTCCCATAAGACTTGGTCCTCAGGCGAGGATCGAGAATCGAGAGAATCCCTTTATCACTCACCGAGCGGATCAAACGGCCCAAACCCTGCTTCAACGAGATCACCGCTTCGGGCACTGAATAATCATAAAACGAGTTGCCGCCCTGATCGTCGATGTATTTCTGCCGGGCCGCCACCACGGGATCGCTCGGAACGGCGAACGGGAGTTTATGGATGATTACGCAAGAGAGTGCTTCCCCTTGAACGTCGACTCCCTGCCAGAACGAAGAGGTTGCAAATAACACCGCACCCTCGGTCTTTCTAAAGCGATCGAGCAGGCCCGTCTTCGATCCCTGACCCTGAATGAATGTGGGAAAGTCTATCCTCCCTCGAACGCGGTCGTATGCGACTCGCATCGAAGCAGTGCTGGTGAACAATACAAACGCCCGGCCGTGTGTAGCCTCCAGAATGCGAATAATCTCTTCAACCGAGGCGTCCATAAACTCGGAGCTGCGCGGGTCCGGCATGCGGCTGGGCAAATAGAGCACGGCCTGATGCGCGAAATCGAAATGCGATTCGACGATCAACTGTCGAGCATCGTGAATGCCGAGCCGCGACTTGATGAACCCGAAACTGTCACCCGTCGCCATTGTCGCCGACGTGAGCACTGCGCACCGAAGGTGGCCAAACAGCCTCTCGTCGAGTATGCCGGACACGTCGATCGGCGTCGCATTGATGAATACGCCTCGGCCGCGCTTCTCATACCAGTACACAAAAGTAGAGTCGTCGGCCGTGATAATAAATTCGAGGTCGAACTTGAGGCTCTGTGCTCGGCCCGCGATGTTATCGAGTTCGGGCGGAGGATCCTTCACGAGACTCAAGGCTCCAATGAGCCGATCGATGGCGCTCGTAAGCGCGATGTAAGCCTCACCCGCCGCGGTAGGCGTATAGCTGCCATCTCGATCGTGGCGCAGGAAGCGAGAGTTGCTCAGCACATATCGGCCATCCTGAGGATTAGCTCCAGGACGTTGGTAGCGCCTGCCTTGAACGTCGTCGTCGCCGGAGTCCTCGCCGCGAAATGCCAGCCAGAACATGTCCGACCTTTGAGCCAGACGCGCGATGGCCTTCGTCAGTTCTTGCGCCTGATCGGGCCCGGTGACGACAAGCTTCTGTGCGTCTTGTATCAGGTCGTTGATGCGGAAGGTCGAAACGCTCGAACCGAAGTAGGAAGCGGCGACATTTTCAAGTTCATGGGCCTCGTCGAGGATGACCGTCGAATAATCGGGGAGCACCGCGCCGTAATCGCCTCCGCGAAGGGCCAGGTCCGCGCAGAACAGATGATGATTCACAATGACGACATCGGATTCGACCGCCCGCTGGCGGACTCGAGTGATGAAGCAAGCGTCGAACTCGGGACACCTCTGCCCGAGGCAGCTATCGGCCCGGGCGTCGATGTGCGGCCAGAATGACAGGTCTTCGGGCAGGTCGGTCAACTCAGCGCGGTCGCCCGTTTCCGTCTCACCGGCCCACTTCACTATGTCATCGAAGTAGTCGATGTCTTCCATGCCTTGAAGGACGGGCATGTCTTCGGCCTTCTTCAGTTTGTGAAGGCAGAGGTAGTTCGAGCGGCCCTTCATGCACGTCGCCTGGAACTTGCGCGGGATGATCTTCTGAAGAAACGGAATGTCTTTCTTGTAGAGCTGCTCCTGGAGATTCTTGGTCGCTGTAGAGACAATCACCCGCTCGCCGGCTGCAAGGGCCGGGATCAGGTAAGCGAGGGTCTTGCCCGTTCCTGTGCCGGCCTCGATTAACGCGATGCCGCCATCCCTGAGAGTCTCATTCACCGCTTCGGCCATCTCGATCTGGCCGGGGCGGTATTCGTAGTTTGGATGGTGGCGGGCTATGAGTCCGCCAGGACCGAAGACTTCTTTCATGGGATCTCAAAAGGTTGAAAGACTGAGCCTGGGGCGAACTCGTCACTCGTCACTTGTCACTTGTCACTGCTGGAAGTTTGACTGCGCGCGGCTGCGGACCAGCCGGCTCTCATAGATCGGGAAGCGGTCACAGAGTTCTTCGACTGAGTGACGAACCCGTTCCCGTACAGATTCGCTGTCGGGATCGGCGAGCACTTCGCTGATCCAGGCTGCTATCTGTCTCATGGCGTCTTCCTTCATTCCGCGAGTTGTGAGCGCCGGAGTGCCTATTCGAATGCCTGACGCTTTCATGGGCGGCTGAGTGTCGAACGGAATGGCATTCTTGTTTACTGTGATGCTGGCGCGTTCCAGCGACTTCTCGGCTTGTGAACCGGTTAACCCTCGTACGAACACGTTGACCAGCATCAGGTGATTGTCCGTGCCTCCCGATACGATCTTGAACCCCGCGGTGGTCAACTCCTCTGCAAGCACCTTTGCATTGGCGATGACCTGGCGTTGATAATCCCTGAAACCCTCTTCCATAGCCTCTTTGAAGCAGACCGCCTTCGCGGCGACCACGTGCATCAGCGGCCCGCCCTGCACCGTGGGGAAGACTGCTCGGTCCACCTCTTTAGCAAACTGCTCACGACACATGATCATTCCGGCGCGCGGCCCGCGAAGAGTCTTATGAGTCGTAGTCGTAACGAAGTCCATGTGAGGGATTGGGCTCGGGTGAAGCCCGGCTGCGACCAGGCCCGCTATGTGCGCTATGTCGGCCATCGAATGAGCGCCGACGTCGCGCGCTATCCCGCCTATGCGCTCGAAGTCTATCACGCGCGAGTAAGCGGATGCGCCACACAGGATGAGCTTCGGTTTATGCTCGTGAGCGAGCCGCTCCATCTCGTCATAGTCGATCTGTTCGGTCTCTGAGTTCACGCCGTAAGGTACAATTTCATAACTGCGACCTGAGAAATTTAGAGGATGGCCGTGAGTGAGATGCCCTCCGTGAGACAGGTTCATTCCGAGAACGGTGTCCCCATAGGTCAATGCAGCCAGGTAGACCGCCATATTGGCCTGGGAACCCGAGTGGGGTTGAACGTTGACGTGCTCGCAGTGGAATATCTGCCGGGCGCGGTCGCGAGCGATGTTTTCAACCACGTCGACGAATTCGCAGCCGCCGTAGTATCTCTTGGCTGGATAACCCTCAGCGTACTTGTTAGTCATCACCGAGCCCATCGCCTCCAGGACGGCTTCGGAGACGAAGTTCTCTGAGGCTATCATTTCAAGGTTATAGGCCAGGCGGCGTTCTTCGTTCGCAATGGCTGTCGCGATTTCGGGATCGGCTTCCGCGAGCGGCCTGTTCATCGGAGTGGTCATTTGGATCCGTTCCTCTCAAGGCATTGGTTTGTTGCGCAGGTTCGATACTACCCTACCGGCAAGCTTAGCCGCAATTTAGGATCTAGGATTTAGGATCTAGGATTTAGGATTTAGCACCTAGATCCTCTAATCCTGGATCCTAAATCCTGGATTATCCTAGATCCTAAATCCTAGATCCTAGATCCTAAATTCTAGATCCTAAATCCTACCTACGGGAAGAAGGTTTTGAGGTTGTCGCGCGAGATGATCACGCGGGCTTTGAACTTCAGAGTTTCGGGTGGGAATGTGGCTTCTCTCTCGTTGATCTTCAGTCTCAGGGCAGTACGGTTGCCGAGGCTGAGCCTAACCTCTCGCTGCGCGGGGGGGAGATCGCGGCCCTCGCCCTGCGGAAGAAAGAGATTAGTCGATTTTGTCTCGTCGTCGATCCAGTACACCATCGAGCAGGGGCCGCCATCGGCTTCCAGCCTCACCCGGATCGAGTCGCTCATGGAAAGACTTGGGGCCTGGGCCGGCGCTGCGGGCTCTGCGCTTCTTGGTTCGGGCTGTGGCTGAGGCGTGGTTTGAGGTGGAGATTGCGGGCCTGGCTGGGGTTGGGTGCTTGCCGGAGGAGCGGACGAGTTGCCAGCCGATTGTGGTTCTCCGATTGTCCCGCCTCGATTCAGGCGCTGTACCAGGCTGACTGCGATTATGAGGATAATGAGCACGATCCCGGCGGCGATTACAATCGTGGACCAGTTTGTTCGCGGCGCCGCCTGGCGAACAGCTACGGTTTCGAGCCTGTGAATTCGAGCCTTCGTCTCCGGAGCAGGGAGAGGCTGAGGCTCGGCCGGGGATTGTTGAGGCCCGTCTGCCGATTGCCCAGAGACCTGCTGGTGATAGAGAGCAATGGCTTCGTCTTCGCCCATACCAACATTTTCGGCATAGGAACGGATGAAGTTGCGTGTGTAGATTCCGCCGGGCAGTACTGAAAAATTATCGGCCTCTATCGCTTTGAGAAAGCGCGTGCCGATCCTGGTTGCTTCGGAGATTTCGGCAAGGGTGGTGCCGCGTTCTTCTCTTCTGCGTCTCAACTCTTCGCCCAATGTCGGCATATTAACCGCGAGCGACTTCTCTTCCTCCTCCGGCTGAAATGACTGGGAATACCGTGATCTTAGGTTAAGCAATTGATGGTGTCAAGAAAGGAAGGGAAATGCGAAATTCGAATTGCGAAATGCGAAATGATATCCGTCACACGCATTTCACATTTCGAATTTCGCATTTCGCATTTCCTCCTCTCCTTGACGGGCTGAAGTCGTTTTGTTAGGTTCAATCTCTTCGTGAGATCCAGGATTTAGGATCAGGAATGGGGGCTAGATCCTAGATCCTAAATCCTAGATCCTTTTCTGGAGGAGTGTCACTAATGAATACAGAAGCGCTCGGCATGATCGAGACGAAGGGATTCGTGGGAGCAGTCGAGGCCGCGGACGCAATGGTCAAGGCTGCCAACGTCGTGCTCGTCGGCCGCGAGTACATTGGAGCCGGATACGTAACCGTGCTGGTGCGTGGCGATGTAGGAGCGGTAAAGGCCGCCACCGATGCTGGAGCAGCCGCAGCGCGCCGAGTAGGTGAGCTGATAAGCGTTCACGTCATACCACGCCCTCACAAGGAACTCGAACAGGTGCTGGAAGCGAGCGGTATCGTCAACGGAAACTACAGGCTTGCCGGGTCGGAAGCCCGCCAATTGCCCGCCGGCTCCGCCGAGGACGGCAAACGAATTCAACAGCCCTCAGCAAAAGACAAGGTCAAGTAACCTGGCTTCCCAACAAGGCGTGCCTGAATCGATGAGGGCATTGCAACGGTCAGCCTGCACGGGGCCGCAATGAGCGAGCAGGACACTCAATCCGTCGAACAAGCCCGCGACCTGGTTGAGATCGCGGCCAAAGCGCAAAAGACTCTTGCCACGTTTTCCCAGGAGAGAGTCGACGAGATCGTCGGCGCGATGGCGCGGGCGGCGCTTGAAGATGCCTATCGCCTTGGTGAGATGGCCCACCTTGAGACCGGCTTCGGCATAGCGGCCGACAAGGCTACCAAGAATCGCTTTTCAGCCGAAAACATCTACAATTTCATCCGGCCAATGCGCACGGTCGGCGTCTTGCGGCAGACCGAAAGCATTATCGAGGTCGCCTCCCCCCGGGGCGTGGTCGCGGCAATCATCCCCTCGACTAATCCCACTTCAACCGCGATCTTCAAGATCCTGATCGCAATCAAAGCCCGCGATTCTGTTGTGCTCAGCCCTCATCCCTCCGCTACAAACTGCATCAATGAGACGGCTCGAATCATGCGCGAGGCCGGCGAGGCTGTGGGCCTGCCTTCCGGAGCGATCGGCTGTATGTCGCTTGCAACGATCGAGGGCACTCAGGAGCTGATGAAGCACAAGCGAACGGCCGTGATTCTGGCAACAGGTGGAATCGGCCTTGTTCGGGCGGCCTATTCATCAGGCAAGCCGGCATTCGGAGTAGGACCGGGAAATGTCCCCGCGATGATCGAGAGTTCAGCGAACGTGGTAAAAGCCGTGAAGGATATCCTGACCGGCAAGTGTTTCGATCACGGGACCATCTGTTCTTCGGAGCAGGCAGTCATCGCCCAGCGGGTTGTTGATTCCCAGGTGCGCGAGCGATTCACAGCAGAAGGCGCGTACTTCCTGAGCAAAGACCAGCAGGATGCCCTCACCCGGGTAGTTGTGACTGCAACCAATACGCTCAATTCCAAGATCGTCGGAAAGAGCCCTCGCGTGATTGCTGATATGGCCGGCATCACGATACCGGACGGCACGCGCGCGATGATGTGTGAGCTTGACGGGGTGGGCCGCGACTTCCCGCTGTCGATGGAAAAGCTCTCTCCGATTCTCGCGTATTACGTTGTTGATAGTCTTGAAGAAGGCTGCCAGCGCTGTGCCGAGATTCTTCGCTACGGCGGTATGGGGCATACGGCTTCGATACACACTCAGAGCCGCGACGCCGCGCGTGAGTATGGAATCCAGATGCCGGCTTCTCGTGTTGTGGTCAACAGCCCGTCAACTCATGGAGCGATTGGCTTCACGACCGATCTGGAGCCTTCGATGACATTGGGGTGTGGGTCGTGGGGAGGCAACGTTACTTCGGACAATATTTCGCCGCGCCATCTCGTCGACGTGAAGCGTATAGCTTTTGAGACTCGCCCGATCAACCGGCTACCGGCAATGGAGCCGGTCGCGGCGCGCGCGACCACGACCGCTGCGCCTGTAGACCGCGCGTCGATCGCGGCCCTGGTCGACCGATTCCTGGCAGATCGGCAATCGCACCCCGGACACGGGCATGACGAACACCCTCAGCCCATTCAGCCTCTCACGGTTTCACCGCCGCCCCCGATCGAGCCTTCGCCTTCCCGGCCTCAGCCGACCAGCCAGTGGACGGCAAGCAGTCCGGCGAGTTCGCCGGTCCCCCCGGCGCCTGTCGCTCAGACAAACGGCCACGCCTACGACTTCGTCTGCGAAGAGGATGTGAAGCGAGCGATTAAGGCGAACGAAAAGATCTACATCAACGGCAAGACCATTATCACACCGGCTGCTCGCGACCTCGGCGAAGCGCGCGACGTGTTCGCCCGGGTGTGAAGATGGCAACGTCAGACGTCGGGTTGCAGATGTTGGGTTCGAAATCATTCGGAATATCTGCGGCTCCTGCGGATGTCCTTTTTCTCACCGCGAGATATTCATCCGCAGATTGCGCAGATGCCACAGATGTGTCAGGTGAGGATTTTACATCCTTAGCAAATTCTTGATCTCGCCTTAACCACCTCCAGTCTTAAGTGTGCAATGATTCCGATAGCTCAATGCGCGAAGTCGCGACCGGATAAGTCAGGAGATAAATGTTCCTTAAAAGTAGTTTCTTCAGTCTGGCAGTAGTTGTCTCTTTCAGTCTCGGTTGGGTTTCAGGAAGCGTTTCCGCACAAACCGCTCGACTCGAACAGCGGACACCCGACATTCGGCTACCTGTCGTTCGTTTTCCCACCGGAAAAACAATGATCGAGGTGCCGTTCGAGGCTGAGAGCGGTTGGATTGTGATACCCGTCAGCATCAACTCTCGCCCATTGCGTTTCGTCCTGGACACTGGCGCGCAGGGGGCGTTTCTCCATAACTCCGACGTAATCGATTCTCTCGATCTTCACATTGTTGGCAAGATGCCAGTTCGCGGCGTGGGTGGCGGCGGCGCGGACCGAGAGGCTTCAGTAGCGGGAAACGTAACATTCAACATCGGCGGGATAGAACTGTCGAACGGCGAATTGGTCGTTCTCCCGTCTCGACAAGGCTCAGCCAGTGTGGCGACTCACGACGGCGTTATCGGGAGACCGGTCTTCGAAACAATGATCGTCGAAGTCGATTGGGAAAAACGAGTCGTTAGATTTTACGAGCCTTCAAAATACAATTACACGGGTTCAGGCACAATCTTGCCTTTGACTTTTGACGAAGGCGGGCGGCCTTACACTACTGCTTCGATTGCCTTTGCGAAGGGAAATTTGATCCCCGTCAAACTAGTGGTTGATTCGGGCGCGAGTCATGCCTTGTCGCTTGATGTCGGTTCAAAACCGGAAATCAGTTTACCCGACGGAGCGACGAAAGTTGTGCTGGGCAGAGGTGCGAGCGGCGAAGTTACCGGTTACATCGGACGAGTGAAAAGCCTTCAACTCGGCGGTCTGATGCTTGAGAATGTTCCGACGGTCTTTCCCGATTCCTCTTCCGGCACGGCAGGCATCGGCGGGCGACACGGCAATCTTGGAGCGGATGTGCTACGCGGTTTCAAAGTTATTTATCATTATTCGCGCAACCGAATTATTATCGAGCCGAACAGATTCTTCAGCGAACCCTTTGGCGTTGTCCCCAATGCTGCCATGGCTGCGAGGGTTTCGGCTCCTGCATCAAAAGACTATATCGGGCGCTATGGTAATCGCACCATCTCTTTTGAGGATGGCGCAATGTACCTTCAGCGTCAGGGTGGACCAAAGATAAAGTTAGTGGTCGTTTCTAAAGATGAATTTACGCTTGAGCCGATTCCTGCGGCCCGCATGAAATTTGTCAGAGATGAAAACCTGAACGTGACGGAGCTACATGTCTTAAATAGAGCTGGAGAGTGGGAGAAATCTAAGAGAGAGCCTTGACACATCTCGTGAGATACTGGGTAAAAGGCGCACGAATCCCCCCAACGGGAAGGTTGGGGTGCTTTCACTTCGGCCAACCGGAAACCGGGCGGCGACTCGGGCATATCTGGTGATTGCGCCAAACAAAAAGAGCTTCGGGCATCATGGGGACATGATGAAGTGGAAACCAGGAATGGAATCTGCTGCACAGGTACTTTTGGATTTTTCGAAAAAGACGTCGTCGGGTTACCTGCTTGCTTGGGTTGAAAGAAGGCAGATTATTCTGCTTTGTTGTGGCGAGATCGTTTGTTGATGGTGTGAAGTCCTTTGAAACGCCTGAAAGCCTATTCTCAAAAGGCATCGGCGACGTTTTGAGACACTCAATCTGCAATCGATAGGGTGGAATGTGTCCGATAACGAGAAACGTAAACGTATGAAACTGTTCACTCCGCGGGTCCCAGTCGTTCGGCCTTAAGTGCTTCGCAAACCAATTTAAACTCCTGGTCCAGTCTCTTCAGCAAAGCCTCGTTAATCCCATTGGCCCCGTCCTTTCCTCCCAGTTGCGCATAGAGCGCGGCCATGTGTCGGGCTCCGATATTAGCGCTGCTGCCCATTAAGAATTGTGCCACCCGCCGGATTTCAGTCACATCGTTACGGGCCACGGCCTCGCACAATTCCTCCATCTGAATGACGGTTTGATTGACAAACAGGTCGATCAACTCGGTGACAAGATCCTCCTGTCCGGGCTCTTGAATCGCTCTGAGACTGGCGAACTGAGCGAGATCGATTATGGGGCCACCTGTGTTACTAGCCGGAAGTGGCGCCTCACTCAATGATTCGCCGGATGATACTATTTCCGCCGATATGGTCCAGCGTTCCAGTTTGTGGCGGAGGACCTCGGGTTTCACAGGCTTGGTTATATAGTCGTCCATGCCTGCCGCTAAACATTTTTCGTCGTCGCCGTCGAGGGCATTCGCCGTCATGGCGATGATAGTGGTGTGGCGGGTCTCACCTTCTCGGCGCCGGATCTCGGCGGTAACGGCAAATCCGTCCAAATCAGGCATATGACAATCCATTAAAATAATATCGAACTCAGCGTTTTCAAGGGCCTTGAGCAATTCTCGTCCGTTCGGCACCACCATAGCGCGATAACCAAGATTGCGGAGTTGCCCCAGCGCCACCTTCTGATTCACGATGTTGTCTTCGGCAATGATAATGCGGACGTTCGAAAGCGCTTTCGGTTTTTGCCGGACATCGACCTTGTGCCTGGAACGCCGCGTGACGAGACGGCCCGCCGTGATCGGTTCAGACCCCGCGGTGCGGGCCATCACCGCCGTCAGGCAATCGAAAAGCTTCGATTGCCGCACAGGCTTTTGCAGATAGGCGGCGATGCCCACCTGCTGCACTCTCTCTCCATGCCCACGCTCGCCAAAGGAAGGCAAGAGAACCAGCGCCACTGCGGCGATCGAAGGATCAGCTTTGATGGCCTCGGCCAATTGAAAGCCGTCCATCTCGGGCATCATCAAGTCCAGAATGGCGATGTCGTAAGGCTGTCCCTGCATGGCGCCGTCGCGCAGCAGTTCAAGGGCTTGCTTGCCCGACTCTGCTTCGGCGGGGATCATTCCCCATGAACTCGTCTGATGATTAAGAATCCTGCGGTTCGTGTCATTGTCGTCAACGATCAGCACTCTGGCTGCACAAAGACTGGCGGCCGTCTCGCTGGTGGTCGCGGCGGGCTCGCTTTGTTTCTCGAATTCGGCGGTAAACCAAAAGGTAGAACCTTGGCCAGGCGTGCTCTCGATTCCAATCTCGCCGCCCATGAGTTCAACCAGTTGTTTCGAAATCGCCAGTCCCAATCCTGTGCCGCCATACTTGCGCGTGGTTGAGCTGTCAGCCTGTTTGAACGCACGGAACAATCCTTGTTGCGCTTCCGCGGAGATGCCGATTCCGGAGTCCTGGACCTCGAAGCGTAGCGTGGCGTGGGACGCCGTTTCGCTGACGTTTTGCACGCTAACGACAACCTCGCCTCGCTCCGTAAACTTGACTGCGTTGCCGGCCAGATTAGTCAGCACCTGCTGCAATCGACCAGGATCGCCCTGCAGCGCGGTGAACACGTCCTGGTACACGAGTGAGGCCAGTTCCAACCCCTTCGCTTGCGCCCTTTCAGAGAGCTGGTCGACGGTGGCTTCAACCGCCGCGTGCAAGTCGAAGTCGATCTTCTCAAAGCGCAGGAGACCAGCCTCGATCTTTGAGAAATCCAGAATGTCATCAATGATTCTCAGTAGCGCTTCGGCGCTGGAGTAGATGGTTTCGGTGTAGTCTGCTTGCTCGGGGGTCAAGTCCGTGTCGCGCAGCAGACCGGTCATGCCGATGACGCCATTCATGGGCGTGCGAATCTCATGACTCATGTTGGCGAGGAACTCGGACTTCATCCGGCTCGCGTCTTCCAACTCAACGTTCTTCAGCTGAAGTGCTTGCTCGAAACGTTTCAGCTCCGTCACATCGCGCGCCGCAGCAACCACACCTTGCAGGCTCCGGTCACGGTCGTGGAAAGTGGTCGCGTTGTACGACACCACCGTCAGCGCGCCATCCCTGGCGCGCGCGGTGAGTTCGTAGTTGGTTACTTTGCCCTCGCTCAGCACTCGGTTGATGCCCGCCTCCGCCCAGTCCGCATCGGTGAAATAGTTCTTGAACGGCGAGCCGATCAACTCGTCGCGCGTGCACCCGGTCAGCATCTCCGCCTGCTTATTCACGTCGGTGATGATGCCGCGTGGGTCGGTGGTCATCATCGCGTCGATATTGGATTCGATGAGCGAACGGGTGTAGAAGTGCTGATCGCGCAGCCGCTGATCGAGCTTCATCCGTTCCTCTTCGACCTGCTTGCGGGCTGTGTTGTCGGTGCCGATCAGCAGATAGCCGATGATCGTATCCTGTGCGTCGCGCAGCGCCGTGACCGACACAACCGCCGGGAACCGGCTTCCATCCTTGCGGAAGTAGGTAAGCTCGTAGATGTCCTCGATCCCTCGCGAGGCCTTGAAGACCAGGGCCTCAAAGCCGGGCGTAATCGGGGTTCCAAGTTCGACGCTCAAGGCTTTAGCCCGGGCGATCACTTCCTGCGGATCGGAGATATCCGCAGGCGTGATCTTGTTCATCACCTCGGCGGCGGTGTAGCCCAGCATCCGCTCGGCCCCGACATTGAAGATCTGGATGACGCCCTTCGCGTCGGTTGCGATACTCGAGAAGTTCGCGCTGTTGAAGATCGCGCTCTGTAACGCCCCCGCTTTGAGCAGCGCCTCTTCCGCCTGCTTGCGGGCTGTGTTGTCGGTGCCGATCAACAGATAGCCGATGATCGTATCCTGCTCGTCGCGCAGCGCCGTGACCGACACAACCGCCGGGAACCGGCTCCCATCCTTGCGGAAGTAAGTAAGCTCGTAGATGTCCTCGATCCCTCGCGAGGCCTTGAACACCAACGCTTCAAAGCCGGGTGTAATCGGCGTTCCGAGTTCGACGCTCAGCGCCTTGGCCCGGGCGATCACTTCCTGCGGATCGGAAATATCGGCGGGCGTAATCTTGTTCATAACCTCGGCGGCGGTGTAGCCCAGCATGCGCTCGGCGCCGACATTGAAGATCTGGATGACGCCCTTCGCGTCGGTTGCGATGCTCGAGAAGCTGGCGCTGTTGAAGATCGCATTCTGCAAGGCCCCGGTCTTAAGGAGAGACTCCGCATGTCTGACGTCCACCATCTGTCCCTGCAGAAAACGGTTCACATTGTCGTGTCTGGTCAATTCGTCGAGCGATTCGGCCATTTCATGAAAAACCCGGTCAACTTCGTTGGGATCGCCGGATCTCCTCCTGTTTTGAGTATCTAGATTCGGATCTTAGAAAACACATTCTCCTG
>DASYSA010000720.1:0-3114 GCA_036003885.1 Blastocatellia bacterium
GGCGTGAACCGGTGAGCAGCGCCCACTGATCACTGGCCACTGAACACAGATGAACGATATTCACACACGCGCCGCTCTTGTCGTTGCCCATCCCGGTCATGAACTCATGGTTTACGGTTGGCTTGAAACAGCCCGCCCGCAGGTTTTCGTTCTCACCGACGGATCGGGTCGCTCAAACCAATCAAGGCTCGGCTCAACCAGCAGGATCATCAATGAGGTCGGCGCGCCACCCGGCGTTATTTATGGACGCCTGACGGACCAGATGGCATACAACGCCATTCTCAATCACGAGTTTGAACTCTTCATCGACTTTGCCAGGGAACTGAGCGAAGCGTTTGTTGCTGAGCAGACTGACTTCGTCGCCGGCGATGCAATTGAAGGTTACAATCCAATGCATGACGTCTGTCGCCTGATCATCAATGCGGCCGTAAAAGTCGCTAGCCGGGCGCGCGCCTGCCAGATCGCGAATTTCGCATTCTCACTCGTTAGCCAATCCGATGGTCGCCCTGAACCACCGCCTGCAAATGAGATCTGGCTGCAATTGGACGACAGCGCGTTGGCGCGAAAGATGTCAGCTGCTCAGGGGTATGGGGAACTTGCCGTCGAAGTTTCTGGTGCGCTTGAGAGAACACCTGTTAACGCATTTCGAACGGAGCGCCTGACTCCAGTTGGGGAGGATGCAGTTGCTCGTTGTTGTGATGAGGAGCCGCCTTTTTATGAGCTGTATGGCGAGAGACAGGTTGCGGCGGGTCACTACCAGCAGGTACTTCGCTATGCTGAGCACATAGGCCCGCTGGCTGAAGCACTCAACCGCTTTATTACAGGTTCCTCAGCGGCTCCGGATCAACGGCCTCACAAAACGTTGACTCAACCGATCCATAGTGATAAGTAGTGCCTTCATCAAGCCGTCTACTCCGGTGGGCACGTCCATATGGAGGTCGACGGCTCCAGCCACGCGGGCAAGGCGACCGTGCAAACGACTAACCCCAAACGGACCTTCACAATTACGGACCGCGATACGCGAAACAACACTTGCACGTGCCAGTAAAAAGGACAGGCATTCCTGCCTGTCCTTTGCAGTGTCGCGTCCTATCTCTGAACAAGAACAAGGACAGACAGGAATGTCTGTTCTACTTACTCTTCGGCAGAGGTATCAGCATTGATACCTCTCGCTGGTACTCGCGATACGCGTCACCGTGAATCTCCGTCATGTCCCGCTCTTCAAGTTGAATCGCGATTAGCATGTAAGCCGTAGTCGCGACGGCAAAGACCAAATGACCCAGCGTCATTCTTGGTGTCGCCCAAAAAGCGATCATGAACCCGAGCAGCAATGGGTGGCGCACGAACTTGTAAAAAAGGCGCTTCTTGAAAACCAGATTTGTATATGGCAGGCCCTTTAGATACAGGTAAACCTGTCTGAGTCCAAACAGGTCGAAGTGATTAATCACGAACGTGCTCAACAGCACGAGCAACCAACCTGCCCAGAAGAGAAGTGTGAGCACGAGACTACCGATCGGGTTATTTACGTTCCACACCACGCTCAGGATGGGACGCCATTGCCAGAAGAGCAGAATCAAGATCAGGCTCGCGAGGAGAACGTAGGTGCTGCGTTCGATCGGTTCCGGAATAAATTGCTTCCACCAACGCTTGAATCCCTGGCGCGCCATCACGCTGTGCTGGATCGCGAATATGCCCAGCAGGACCGCATCAACTAGCAGAGCTTGAACAAAAGGCCCCTCGTTACCGGAATCAATCGACTTCGGCACAAAGATGTTTCCGACGAAGCCAATCGCGTAGAGAAACGCAAAAAAGAATACCAGGTAGCTTATCAGCCCATAGACAAAAGCAAGTACTCTAGCCATGACGTAAACTCCTTCCTGTCTCGCAGTCAGAAAAAGCCAGTCCCTGTGTTCTATTCTGGCAACACGACCGTGTTGCGAATTAACGAGGAGTTATCTGAATCGGGAAGATTGCGACCCGCAGGATGGCTGAGCTTAGTACCAGGTTGCAGTCCTGTCAACAAGTGGGACGGGGGTCGAAGATAGCCGCGTTAATCCGCGGCTACTCTCAGGTTATTTGGGAACGAAGCGTTTTCTTCCAAGTGGTGGAGCGGCGGCGGCCATAGTGAGAAACAAAGCATCAGTCCCGGACTTGCGATTGATGTTTACTATAAGCTGTTCGCGCAGCTCTTCGATTTGTGAGATCCAACCCGCGGGCCGGCGACCATCCAGGCGCTCACCAATTTTTTTGAGCTCCGGCAGCAGGTCTTCGTTAACCAAACCCTCATTCGGCGCCTGAAGCGCGAGCATCCATGCGTCGCGAATCAACGCTTCGAGAATGTCCAGGCGTGATTCGTACTCGTCCTTATGTCGGGCGTCATTGAATTCCTCCGATGATCGCAGTAACTGAACGTGATCATCGCTTACCGCCAGCGCTTGCAGTATTCGCAGCATCGCCTTTCGCATTTCAAGATATTCATCAAACTCGCTGTCGATTGCCCGGCCCAGACTTCCCCTTGCAACTCGCGCGCGAATACGCGCTTCACCTGCGGTCGCGAGCTTGTTTTGCAGTAAATGGGTCTCGATCTCCGGCGGCGACAATGGCGAGAAGCGGATCATCTGGCAGCGAGAATGAATGGTTGGCAGCAACATTCCGGGCCGTGAAGTTAAGAGTACGATGTGAGAGGTATGCGGCGGCTCTTCCAACACTTTCAGCAATGCGTTTTCCGATTGCTCGTTTAGTTTATCGGCGTCTTCAATTAAGAACACGCGCGCCTTGCCTTCGTAGGGCCGATAGTTTGCCTCTCGTTCTATCAAACGCATCTGGTCGACCAGCAACACACGTTTTGGCGCTACCACCATTCCCACGTCGGGATGATCGGTCCAGATGATTCCTTTCCAATCGTCTGAGTCGTCGCTTTGCGGATAATTGAATTTGGCGATCCGCTTACATGCCGGGCAACGGCCACAGCCTTCCACGCCTTGCGGCGTGCGGCAGTTAAGAGCCTTTGCAATCTCGAGCGCAAATAGCTTCTTGCCGAGACCGTCTTCGCCGGTAAAGAGCATTGCGCCGGGAATGCGTTCGGCTTCGAGCATTCTCCTGAGCAGAGATTTG
>DASYSA010000721.1:0-7536 GCA_036003885.1 Blastocatellia bacterium
TCGGCAAACACAGGCGAAGACAGGTTTAGAGAAGGTGATGATTAAGATCGAGAGAAGAACGTACAGTATGAATCGAGGTAGACTCTTCATAACCCCAAGCAGAAAGAAAGGATCATCGGTAATCTCGCAAGCGTCTAACGCTCCGGTTGACCGGGCCGCCGCCGAATACTGGAAGAAATCATTCAAAACTCGCTTCGGCGGCTCCGGTCCAGCGCCTTGTTGGGCGTCGTCGCGGCTCACCCGAACAATCGCGACATTATCAGGCTGTCGTAGTACCGGCCTCGTTGTTTCGCATACTTCCTTTTGCGTCCCTCTACCTCAAACCCATTTTTCTCATACAAATGTATTGCTGGCCCATTCTCCGCATATACCTCTAACTCCAGCCGCACAACCCTTTTCCCCTGTGCCCACTTGATCGCCTCCTCCATCATCTTGCTTCCTATACCTCGATTACGATAATTACGTTCCACGCTCATCCCTAACACTGCTGTGTGGCAAGTGATCGAAAAAGAGTGATCAATTGAGCAACCTATTTCCGCAATGATCCGATCTTCGGATACTGCAACAAGACATAGGTCACCTTCCTTAAGCTGCTTAATGATTTTCTCTCTTTCCTTCTCTACCGCGCGGTTTGCTTCCTCAGCGGTATAGGAAACATAAGTATCAGGCTCGCTGGCAATGCCTACCCGATGGGCCATGATGCCTTCGGTATCTTCCGCTTTTGCAGGTCTGATTAAGATCTCTTCCATGACTTTGCATCTGGTCAATTGCGATCAGCCGATTCAAGTAGACGCCCAACGACAGCGTGACCGGGCCGCCGCCGAACACTCAACTAACCATTCGCAATTCGCTTCGGCGGCTCCGGTTGACGCTCTTGTTAGACCGCCCCTGTCACAGCCTTAGAGTCCTAAGATCACCGACAACGTCTATCCAGAAGAGTCGCGGCGCACTATCCTTTACTTTGAAGTGCGCTACGAACCTCTCCGAGCCGGTATCTATCACATAAAATGGTTCCTCAATGTCAAAGGGAATAGTTGCCCAATAAAAGCTGATCTCTTCCGCTCTCCCTTTCCTTATCGTAGCTCCTTTTAGCTTTGCATACTTGGCCACAAACACCCGCCAAAAGGATGCCCGTTCTTCTATGGTCAGGATTCGCTTGCCTTCTGCCTGTAAGGGTTCAGGTACTTGTACCATCATTATGATCGGCTTTGAATCAAGCAGCACACGGTCGGCTGAGGGTTTCAACGATCTCCACAGCAGCGCTCCACAAACCGCCACCTCGTCGAATAAGTCAGACGGGAGTTTGTCAGGGCTTGCGAGGGCCTGTTCCAGTCTCGATTTGGCGAGAGAGTTAATTGCCTCTGACGTTGTTTTGTAGTTAACTCCCTTTGGTACATCCTGAGCGGCGACAGGATAGAGTGATAAAAGAAGTATGGAAACAATTACCGTCGTTCTTAGTTGCTTCATTCAAATCTCCGTACTCTTTGGCGGTCTAACGTTCGCGTGACCGAGCGCGCGCCTAACACTCAAGGTTCACGTCAACACTGGATCGCGCGCTTCGGTCCACGCAGGGGTTCGGCGGCGTCACGGGATGCACGGGATCAGGCCCAGGCGAAAGGCTTCCTCCTGGATCTCGCGCGGCATTGACCGAGCATCGACCACCAACCCGTTGACCGCGATCATCCAGGCCATCGGGTTGTCAGCGAGCCGGCTCGGCCGGGTCCACTGCGGGTCCATCATCGAGATGCCGAGGGCCTTCTCGATCTCCCGGGCCTTCGCCGATGCGGTATTCTGGCTGACCCCGAACCCCCGGCATAACGCATCTGCCCGCATATGTGGCGTCTGCGTCTTGTCAAAGAGAAAGTTGATCCGCCCAAGGGTGTAGAGAATCCCACAGGCCCAACTCGCCGTCTTGCCTTTGGCAAGTGGCGATGGACGCTTACGACACAGTGCAGCCGTCATCGCACGAGCAAGTTCCCGATACTCCTCGGTAAGATGCCTGTCGCAGAACTCGTGCGTAAGCGCAACGACAGCGGCGTAGGTCGGAGCAAGGTTCGCTGGAACTCTGTCGGTGTCATCTGGCATCGATGGATCTTCCTATACTCCTCGCGCGCGCTACAAACAGGACACGCATTTTCAAAAGCCGGTTAGTTCTGCGGCCAGCACATCGAACTGCGTCTGCCCCGTACTCGACTCGACTCCCCACGGAGTGTTGGTGTCAATGGTAACAATTTTCCGGCCCTGCGGATCCTGCCAGCACCGGACTATCGCACATGCAATTATGCCGGGCTGTGGGTAAGCGCTGGTCTCGGTCAAATCACCTGCCGTAAAGATCGGCACCTTATCAATGACAGAGTGCTGCTTACCCCAGGCATCTATCAGCCGACACTCAACCCACCCAGGTTGCGCCGCATCAACGTAGCGGATGATATCGACGGTGAGCTCAGGCATACGCGGTACCGATTCCTAATCTCTGGCCAAGACCTGCCGTCGAACGGTTGCGTGACCGAGCGCGCGCGTGAAGCTCAAGTTTACCTCAACACTCGATCGCGCGCTTCGGTCCACGCGGGAGTTCGGGCGCGCTGAGGTTGCGAAGTATACCACTAGCGAGGCCGCGCCTCGTAACGAAGCAAGAAAACCTCTGACGTCTTTCCAGGTTCTGCAAAGCTGCCAAACGCCAGGTTCACCCGGCCAGCGCGAGCCCCTTGGACGAAGATAAGGCAACTGTTGCGCCGGCTCCGGTGCACCCGCTAGTTCGGCCGCGCTGTCGCATGCAGCGCCGTCGCTCGCAACGAGTTCTCATCGTTAGGGCTTGTGCATCCCTGACTACGCCACATCAGGCGCGTACGATTCGAGATAGCCACACCTATCGCATCGGTAGGTCGTCACAGAAAGCTGATGGCGATCCTTTATCTTTAAACCCGTCCAAAACGACTTCGTCGGTTCCCCCTCGACCCACGTCTCAACGCGCGCGGTGGCGTTGTTCGTGTGATCGAGGATGAACCCTCCCTCCATCTCACCACTGCACTTCGGACACTGACGCTGCCGATCCTTCATTCCCTTAGCCTCCGGCACAGATTCTCGGACCTCCCCGCGGTTTCGCCACATCTATATGCGGGCGCCGGTGCGTCGACACAGTCGGTATGGTGGGCCTTCACGCCCGCGAGTGCAAGCGGCCGAACGCCGAAGCTGACCGGGCGCGCGCGTGACATTGGCAGAATGGTGAGAGTGTGACTTCGCGCGCTCCGGTCCAGCGCGGAGTTATGCCCGCCTCACGTTTCAACTAGGTCATCGACCGTTAGACCTAAGGGCAGTTCTCCGGCTCGCTGAATATTAGTGTATCCGATAGCAAACGCCCACGTCGGCATGTGAAGCGCCTTGAGGACGTGAAGATGCCTGAACGATTCAATGAAGTATGGTATGAAATGCGGGAGCTTTAGGATGGCCCAAAGGACCAAAAACCACCCCTTGCCGCCAGCCGCCTGGTGCAGCCGCCGCAGATTAACAATTCGGCGTTCTCTGGAATTGTATTCGAAGGTTCGATCGAGCCCTTCAAACAACGACAGGAAAAGAACATCATCATCAAAGACCGCGGCGATGAACACAGGACAGCCAAGTTGATAGGATAGGGTTCCTGCCACGTCGGATGCGGCATCCGGACTATCCCAAGCATCCCCACGCTTACTAAAGACGACGGTGAAATGACGTTGTTCTGGTGTGACGAAAGCCGCCAGTCCTCCGGTCCGCAACGCTTCCACCACCGTGCCCTGCTCGGCCCCACAAACGGTCAGATTCTGGTACGTGGTTCCCATTGCTCTCTTAGCATCTCGACAAGGGCATAACGTCGGCGTCACCGGGCCGCGCGTTGATACGAGTACCACACGAGCAACAGGACCACGTCATAAGGAAAGAACTCGCGCGGCTCCGGTGCACGCAGAGTTATGTTGCCGCCCGAGGGTTTTGAGTAACTCGCTGTTCGATCCACGAAGCAAACTCGTCTCGCTACATCGTGCGCTTGCGACCGCTACGATGACTTCTTCCTGCTCATCCACCGATGCGACAATCTCATGCCCGTTCAATAGAAGCATTACTTCCATAGCAGCATGACCAACTCGCTTGTTTCCGTCGATGAAAGGATGGTTTGAGATCAGCGAATGGCCCAGCGCGGCGGCCTTTCGCGCGACGGTCGTATATAAGTCGACCCCGCCGAATGTCATCTGGGGTTGCGCAACGGAGGAGTCAAGCGCATTTGGTTCACGCAGGCCCAAGCTGCCACCCGAACTCGCGATTATGCGCGAATGGAGGGCTAACACTTCCTCGACGGTGAGATACCGCATCAGGCAAGCCGCTTATAGAGTTCAGCGTTCTTAGATAAGACGTGGTCGGCGGCATCCAGGAAGGTCTCATCCAGGCGCGCAAGCTTCTCTTCGACACTAATGCGTAGAAGATCTTCAGCCGAAACCCCCATCTTTTGCGCGGCATCTTCTAAGCGACTTGCTGTTGCCTCCGGCAGCTCGAATTCTACTGTCTTCATAGCAGCACTTTACGCGGGCAGATCGGACGTCGCAACCGTTAAAGCAACATAACGACGGCGTCACCGGGCCGCGCGTTTGATTCAAGACCAATGGAGGAACAGGACCGCGTCATAAGAAACGAACTCGCGCGGCTCCGGTGCACGCAGAGTTATGCCCGCTTCGAGTTACGAAGGCGTTTGTCGCGTTTGCGTAGAATCACGTGTAAATGCGTTCGGCCGTCTTCGCTGACCAGACGATCATGATGTTCGTGAAATCCCTCATCCTCTGCAGTATCCAATTCAGCCAACGCGAGCAGATATCTACCGAGCTCTTTGTAACCTTTGCTGTTGCCAGAGACATTGATCTGAAAGCTTCCTTCGACCGCGCGCTCGCCGGCAATCGGATTGATCAGCCCATCCTCGTCGGCGATCTGCCGGTGAACAGTGAAGGAGATATTCTTTCCGAGTTTAGGATCAGGCAAGCCGCCAAGGAAGTGACCGGGTTTAATCTGAATGACTCGCCCGTCTCCGTAAAACCTGAGTTCGATTTGCACTGTCTTCGTTTTGATCAAACCGCGACTCCGTATCCTCACTCATTGCGAGGGCATAACGGCTCGCATCAGCGGGGCCGCGCGGAACACTCCAATAAACCATACGAAATTCGCTTCGCGGCCTCCGCTGCATGCGTTTGTTAGGCGCGACCTATTTTTACGGCCTTAAGCGGAGGACTTACCCCGCCAGGTGCCGCCTCGATTCAACCTTTACCCCCTCTGGATTTCGAGCGGGAAGACTGTGTCCATGATTGAGGCCCCGCCGTCCACGTGGATTACCTGACCCGTAATGAAGCCGGCCTCCTCCATGCACAGGAGCGCGACGGCGTTGCCGATGTCTTCCGGCGTGCCGAGCCTGCGCATCGGCGTCCACCCGCTCTCGTGCCAGGCTTGAGTGGCGTCCTGAACCTCCTGCGGCAGTGCGCGCAGGACGCTCCCCTCGACCACGTTGGGCGGGCCGAAGACGCCGCCCGGACTGACGCCGTTGACGGTGATCCGGCGCGGGCCCAAGGCCACCGCGAAATAACGCACCAATGAGTCGAGCGCGGCCTTCGCCGAACCCATCGCCACCCACGGCTGCCAGCTCCCCGTGCGACCGCCGGGTGAGTAGGTGATGGCGATGATGCGGCCTCCGTCCGGCATCAGGCGTGCCGCCTCGCGCGCGCCGACGAGGAACGCCTTGGCCTGCGAGTCCAGGGCCGTGTCCCAATGCTCCAGGGTGATCTCCAAAGGCTTCTGGTAGAAGGTCGGGAGCGTGGTGCGGGCGTTGCTCACGAAGATGTCGAGAGCGCCGAACTCTTGGCGCACCCTCTCAAACATGTTGCTGATGTCTTCGGGGCGTAAGACGTCGGCCTGGACGATGAAGCCGTCGGAGCCCCGCTCGCGCACGCGGGCGAGAGTGTCTTGGGCAGCGGCCTCGTTCTCGAAATAGTTAATCGCCACCTTGGCGCCTTGCTCGGCGAGCTTCAGGGCGATGCCGCGTCCGATGCCGCGCGAGCCCCCAGTGATCAGAACGTATTTCCCGTCGAACGACATGTCAGCCTCCTTTCTGTACACGGAAAAGTCAGTTGAGGTGAAGAGTAAGATGCTTCTATGCTAGAACTGGAGGGCAAGTCAATAGGGATTCGGCCCGCAAGCTCACCGCATGTATGCTTCACTCAACCGAGCGCCTAACGTTCGCGTGACCGAGCGCGCTTTTGAAACTCAAGGTTTACGTCAAAACTCGACCGCGCGCTTCGGTCCACGCGGGAGTTCGGCGACGACTAGACGACTTCCAGGATTAATCCTGAAGCATCGTAGTATCCTTCGCCGCCAGCTTGAAGTAACCCCTGTCGGTTAGCAAACAACCAATCCCATAACGGATCAATCTTCATAAGTGTGTCTTCACTTTCGCGTCCCTGGTCTAACACACGAATCGCCACTATGGCATTGGCTTGACCAAGAACATTTAGAACTTCGGACTTTTTCACACCGTCACTGTTATTTACAAAATCGCATAACTCCTCGATCTCTCCATCAAAGAGGCCGTCGCCAGGGCGATTAACTTCGATTTGTCCGTAAACAGCATCTCCGCATTTGAGCAAACCTTCGCTATCAGACTCTTCGTCACGCTCGATCAGATAGGCGCTGTCGACTTGCTTCAGCGCAAATTCAAGCACGCTCAGCGAGACATCCTGCTCGTCAGTAACGATAAACCTCATGTAGTATCCCAAGAAGATTCTCCTGGTTCCTGAAAGATGTAAGCTACCGAACGTTGAAGTATACGCCGTATAATGCGCTGGAGCTTTGCGTCTTTTACGACGCATAATCCGCCTCCGCACGAATAGTACGGCGTAAAACGCGTAAGAACTTTGCGTCTTTTACGACGCATAATCCGGCTTTGCTCCGCCTAAGTCTATCAACCGACAGACTGTCAGAAGTCGCTCTCCTGCTTATGCGGCTTCCGCGGCGAGGTTCAATGCACCCAAACTTCTCGCTGAGGTTCCAAGACTCGATCCGCGCCCACCACTACAGATGGATCAAAGAATTTCAGTATAGGGTCCGCCTGGCTGAAATGGGAGAGCGAAAAGTGAATTGAGTTCCTGTCTCAACTGATACTCAAGATAAAGTCGCTGCATCAAACCCACATCCAGTCACCAGCGCACCTTCTGTTCTTTTTGCCTTGTTCTGATACATCCATTGGAATGGCGGAATGATATGAGCCCGCCAAAAAGCCGTCAAGGCAGAGAGCAATCGGCCGGAGATTGAAATTGAAAAAGGTGGAGAGCCCTCAACGGGTTCTCCACCTTTGATGTGACAGGTTACTAAGAAGCCGAGCTCAGTCGCCGACTTCCTCAGCCTTGGCCTTGGGTTTCAAGTCCTCGGCTGTCGGAATCTCGGTGGCTTCGTACTCGAACTCTTCTTCGCCTTCCTGAGCCGTGCGGTCGGCTTCGAGCCTGATGTTGCGGCAGTACTCCATGCCCGTACCCGCCG
>DASYSA010000722.1:0-34442 GCA_036003885.1 Blastocatellia bacterium
GCCGAAACCGCTACTCGCGCCAAAAGCACTTTTCTCGCAAACATGAGCCACGAAATTCGCACTCCCATGAACGCAGTCATAGGAATGACCAGCCTTCTGCTGGATACAGAGCTCTCTCCGGAACAACACGAGTTTGTCGAGACCATTCGGACGGGCGGCGATTCGCTGATCACAGTGATCGACGACATTCTCGACTTTTCCAAGATCGAATCCGGCAAACTCGATCTCGAGGCTCATCCGTTCAGCCTCGTCAACTGCATTGAAGAGGCGCTCGACCTGCTCGCCGCCAGAGCTGCTGAAAAAGGGCTCGAGCTGGCCTATATGATGGATGGCCAGACGCCTCACTTCATTGTGTCTGACATCACCCGGTTGCGTCAGATCCTCGTCAACCTCATCAGCAATGCTGTCAAGTTCACGCGCGAGGGCGAAGTCATACTCTCGGTCAGTTCAATGCGCGTCGCCGATAACCACTTCGATATTCGCTTTGCAGTAAGCGACACCGGAATTGGCATTGCCGAAGATAAGATTGGCCTGCTCTTCCGTTCTTTCAGCCAGGTCGATTCGTCAACAACCAAGCATTACGGGGGGACGGGCCTCGGACTGGCAATCAGTAAACGCTTGAGCGAGATGATGGGCGGCAGAATGTGGGTCGACAGCGCTCTCGGCAACGGATCGACCTTCTACATCTCCATTGAGGCCCAGTCGGCTCCCGGTCGCCATCGTGAATATCCTGTCGGGACGGACCCTCAATTAGCAGGCAAGCGGGTACTGATCGTAGATGATAATCAGACCAACAGAAACATACTGACAAGGCAGACGTCCTCCTGGGGGATGATTCCCCATGACGTAGCTTCCGGACGTCAGGCGCTTGAGCTGATCTCGCAAGGCGACGCATTCGATCTCGCGCTGGTGGACATGCACATGCCTGAGATGGACGGGCAGATGCTCGCCAGCGAGTTACGCAAGCATAAGAACTCCCGGGATTTGCCGCTGGTAATGCTCTCCTCCGGCTTGGCCGGCAAGAGAGACCTCATGAACCAGAGCGGAGAGAGTCTGTTCGCCGAATACCTGGCTAAGCCGATTAAACCGTCTCTCCTGTACGCCAGTCTTGCAAGAGTTCTCGCCGGTCTGGAGCCTCCTTTGAAGCGGATTGCATCGATACCCGTATTTGACAAATTACTGGGAGAGCGAACGCCATTGAGGATACTTCTGGCCGAGGATAATATCGTCAACCAGCGCGTAGCACTCAGGATGCTGGAAAGGCTCGGATACAAAGCAGACCTGGTAAAAGACGGCGTTGAAGTGCTGGAGGCGCTTATCAAACAGCCATATGATGTTTTGCTCCTGGATGTCCACATGCCAAAGATGGATGGGCTCGAAGCGAGCCGCCAGATATGTAACCGATGGTCCATCGAGCAGCGTCCCAGAATAATCGCGATGACCGCAAATGCCATGCAAGGAGACAAAGAGGAGTGTTTCGCAGCAGGAATGGATGATTATGTCAGCAAGCCGGTGCAGATCTCGGCCTTGCAGGGGGCACTCGAGCGGGCAGGCCTGCAGAGGGCGGTCAGCGCGACGTCTCTAGACGAACCTGTCCCCAGTGATTGCTCCATCTGATCACGTAAATTCAACAGGTCGATACACCGCTCGTTCGGCGAAGAGAGTCACAGGCTCAGCCTCCGTCATCGGTCTATCGAGCCGCTCACCTCGGGGCCGCTTAGACGAATCACGAATCGCGCCTCGCCTGCGATCAGTTTCCGCTGCCACAAACACACGTATTGTTCTTCGTGTTCCTGTCGGTGATAGTGCAAATCGTGATGTCGCTCTCTGGGGATTGCCTGACAGGCTGTTGCGCGCCCACAGACGGAACGCTTTGTACCGCGATAAGAAGCAAGCCGGCTATGACGTAGCGACGCCAACTCTGAGGAGCGGCCGAAAACGTAGTTGTCCTCATCTTATTTCCTCCTTCGTGATTCTGCCTGCGGAGGGACTGGTTGCTCCGCAACAACGCGGAAGGCCTAGCAGGTTATGACTCCGCTGGTTCAAGGTCAATTGGATTTTGGGTTTTAGATTTTGGATTTTGGATTACTGTGGATATCGAATGGTGGAATCCAAGGGATTTTGGATTTCAGATTTTGGACCATTTTTGGATTATTTGGATCTCAGGGACCGCAATCCACAATCCAAAATCTAAAATCCAAAATCCTCTGCTATAATCCACCAAAACTTTTTAGCGAAACGAGGCCGTGTGCAATGCCTGTCAGCAAGGGATATCTCGATTACGTTCTCGATCAGCTCTCGTGCCTGGGGACCATCGCCCATAAGCGAATGTTCGGCGGTGTAGGCCTCTATTCCGACGGACTCTTTTTCGCGCTTATCGATGACGACATCGTCTACTTCAAAGTGGACGACAATACGCGAAGGCGGTACGAGGCGGCCCGGACCAGGCCCTTTCAACCCGGAGGCGAAGGCCCCTCTCAGAGCGGTTACTACTCGTTGCCGATCAACGTCCTGGAAGACCTGGACCAACTCAAAGCCTGGGCGACCGAGGCCGTCGAGGTCGCACGGCGCAAGGCTTCCGGCAAGAAGCCGCGAACCAGACCACGGAAATGATCCTGGGAGATCGGAGGTGAGAGTCCTATGTCACGCCTGAGAGAGTTCAAAGGAATAGAAGGGACCGACTTCTTCGAACAGGATCAAGGACTGCAAACGCTGCTGAGCGATCTGCTGACCGACGTAGACCGCGACGAGGTCCTGTCTTCAGTGCACGAATTCGCACAGCTGGTTGCCGAGCCCTGGGACCAACTCGCCCGCGAAGGCAGCCGCAACGAAAACCTGCCTCGCATAGTGAAACACGACCGCCTGGCGAATTCAGTCGAGCAGGTCGACTTCGGACCGCACACGCGACAGTTGCGGCGCGAAGTCGCACAGTTCGGCGTGTTGACCCGAGCCAAAAGCGATCTCCACAAATTCTCCATGATCTACTACCTGGGGCACCTCGGCGAAGGATCTGTTACCTGCGGGATGAGTTGCACCGACGGGGCCATCAGGGCAATCGAAGCTCGCGGCTCGCAGTTCCTGCGCGATACGTACTTGCCGAAGCTGCGTTCAATCGAGACTCCGCTGGCGGGGGCACAATTCATAACGGAGCAAGACGGAGGCTCGGACGTGGGCGCTATAGAAACGGCCGCCAGGATCAACCCTGATGGCACATGGTCCATCACCGGTGAGAAGTGGTTCTGCTCTAATCCCGATGAATACTTTGTGATAGCCGCGAGACCCGAGGGAGCTTCCCCGGGCACGGATGGCATTGGCTTGTTCCTTGTGCCGCGCGTGCTTACGGATGGCAGGCCGAACGGGCTCTCGTTCCGGCGGCTTAAGGATAAACTGGGAACGCGGTCGCTTCCCACCGCCGAGATCGAGTTCCAGGGAGCCACAGGCTACGCGATCGGCGAGCCGGCCGAAGGATTCAAGACGTTGATGAGCTACGTGATCAACGCGTCGCGGGTCCACAATGCGGTTAACGCCTGCGGCTTCGTTCACCGCGCCTTCCTGGAAGCGCGCAACTACGCTCGCCAACGCGAGGCATTCGGCGGAACGCTCATCTCTTATCCGTTAATTCAAGAGACGCTTGTAACTCTTCTCGAACGGTTGTGGCGGTACAGGCTGCTCACGTTCAGGCTCATTGCTCTCGTAGACGAGCACGGGCTCGCGCCCAGCGATCCGGAGCAGGCGATGTGGCAGCGCTTCCTGTTGAACCTGGCCAAGTATCGAACTGCTTCTACTCTGACCCGGTCGATTCGCGAAGCTATTCTGGTGCTTGGCGCAAACGGCATAGTGGAAGACTTCACGATTCTACCGCGGCTCCTGAGAGACGCGCTGATCATAGAGACCTGGGAGGGCGCGCCCAACACGCTCTGCTTGCAGATAGTGCGAGACGCCGGCCGCTCGAATCTGCTCGAGCGCTTCCTTGCGGAGATAAAGGGTCTCCTGGAGCGCTGGCCGCGCGATTTTCTTTCGCTCACTCGCGAGCGGGTGACGCGAACTCTGCGGCAGGTAGTCGAGCTTGCGCCGGAACACAGACTGGCAAATCGAGACTGGGCGCAGACGCATGCTGCGCGGGTGGTCAATCTGCTCGGCGATCTGCTCGAGATTGGATGGATGTCTGAGATGGCGGCTCGGCACGCGAATGATGATGCGACCTGCGCCGTGCTCACGTCGCTGGCGGCGTACCACTTGCTGCCGGATGAGAATCCGTTCGAACATCCGGTGCTCGAAGCGCTCAGTCGGACCGCCAATGCTTTGATAGGCGAAAACCCGATCAAGATCGAGGTCGGGAATCTCTAAATGGATTTTGGATTTTGGATTGAAGGAGGTCCGTAGATTTGCGATTTGCCTTGGAACTCCAATGATCCGCAATCCAAAATCTAAAATCCAAAATCTTAGATCGGTGGCTGGCCCTTAGGGAGACTTTTTTGATGGTAGACTGGAGAGACAGTGGAGTTCGAATCGTTCATGCGGACGAGTTGGATGCTAATACTCCTCAAACGCCGGGCATGACCCGAGCCGCCGCGATCAACTTCGCTCGCGCAGGCGCAAACAAGCTGTGGGCGGGAACCGTTTCCATACATCCGAATGCCAGGACCGGAGCGCACCACCATGGCGAGCTCGAGAGCGTGATCTACATCGTGAAAGGCCGCGCGCGAATGAGATGGGGAGATCGTCTCGAGTTCACCGCCGAAGCTGGGCCGGGCGACTTCATCTTCGTGCCGCCCTGGGTGCCTCATCAGGAGATCAATGCGAATGCCGACGAACCGCTCGAATGCATAGTCGTGCGGAGCGGCCAGGAGCCGGTCGTCGTGAACCTGGATATTCCGACCATCGAGCCTCCGGAAGAGGTCAAGTGGATTGACCCCGGACACCCCGGCGATCACTGATCCAGGATTACCGGCAACAACGGCACGTCCCAGTGCGCGATCAGTATCTCAAAACGGCGCTGCTCTTCACGCCGATATGTCTGCTGATCGGGGTACAGCTGCTTTATGAGAGCATCCTCTCCGCTGTTGTCAGTAGCCGCCGCAGCGTTCTTGAAGACTATCGTGACTCGGTAGTCCCAGCGGCCTTCTTCTGTTGTGTGATAGCGAGGACGCACGGCCGTTACCTGTAGCATCCGTCCCGCTTCAACCTGCTTCTTGAGGAGCGGGTAGTGATTCTTCTTGAAGAGCTGGATGAATTCGTCGGCGTATCCCCACTTCGCTTTATAGTAGTACTCGACGACGAACGGTTGATCCTGAGGCTTAACTCCAGACGCCTGCTCAACCGCTGCAAGAGAGCTGGTTTGTAAACCGGCCAGCGCGACCAAAAGTATCAGTCGATGGATAAAGGCTCTCCTCATTGTTCCCTCCCTTCGTTTCACGCTTCCAGACTCAGTCACAAACGCGGCATCCTGAATCCCACCAACGGCAGTTGGTGGATTGTTCAGATCCTATTACTTGCTACACGGCGACCGGAGGCCGGCGGTCCTTCCACGGACGCGCTTCTTCCAACTGAGCAGCCAACCGGAACAGCGTCGCTTCATCGCCGAAGCGCCCGACAAAGTGCGTCCCCACCGGCAGGCCCTCTGAGTTCAAGTTTAGCGGGACTGACATCGCCGGCTGGCCGGTCGCATTGATAATCGGCGTGAATGGCACGAACTCGGCCGCCCTGCGCATGCCCCGCATCGGATCATCGGGAGTAGAATCGAAGTGGCCCAGTTGCGGCGGCGGCGTCCCAAGGGTAGGTGTCAGCCACAGGTCATAATCGACAAAGAACCGCCCAACCTGGCGACTCATCGCCTGTAGCGCCTCGAGCGCTTGCAGATACCGAGATGCGGTGACGTTTGCGCCCATCTGATAGAGCGTCCAGGTGCCAGGCTCGAAGAGAGCTTCGGAAACCGGACGGCCGGTGTGCCGCGCAATGCCATCGATCTCCCAGGTGCATCCCGCCGCCCATAAGGTCATGAAGTTCCCGATGATCATCTCCATGTTGAGATCTGGAGAGGCTTCTTCAATTCTGTGACCAAGCTCGGAGCATAGCTTCGCCGCATCGCGGACGGCAGCAACACAATCCTCGTGGACAGGCGCTCCCGATGGCGCGGTTGCGGTAAAGGCTATTCGTAAGCGGCCGGGGTCGGCTCCCACTTCCTGAATGAATGGCCGCGCCGGCGCTGGTGCGAAGTATGGATCTCCTACCTCGGGTCCGCTTGTCGCATCCAGCAGCGCCGCGCTGTCTCGAACTGAACGAGTGACGGCGTGTTCGGCGACCAGCCCGCTATACATATCTCCGAACTCTGGAGCCAGCGAGTTGCGCGCGCGAGTCGGTTTGAGCCCGAACAACCCACAGCACGAGGCGGGAATTCGAATCGAGCCGCCCCCGTCATTGGCGTGAGCCATCGGAACGATGCGGGCTGCCACAGCCGCGGCGGAACCTCCGCTCGAGCCGCCTGTCGTTCGGCTGGTGTCCCATGGATTGCGGGTGGCTCCAAAGAGCCTCGGCTCCGTAGTCGGAACTATGCCGAACTCAGGAGTGTTCGTTTTGCCGACGACAATTAGTCCCGCCTTCTTGTACCGCGTGACCAGGGCGCTGTCGTGGCCGGGTACGAAGTCCCTGAGGAACGCCGAGCCCGAAGTCATTCGAACGCCCGCATAGGAAGCGAGCAGGTCCTTCAACAGAAACGGCACACCGGTAAATGAACCTGGAGGCAATTCGCTTGCAGCCGCCGCTCGCGCCTCTTGGTACATCGGCGTGACCACGGCATTGAGCACGGGGTTCAGCTTCTCGATGCTCTCGATCGCGGCATCGACAAGCTCGAGAGGCTGTACCTCCCTTCGACGAACCAGATCCGCGAGCGCGGTGGCATCAAAGTCTGCATACTGAGCGGCTGTTACCATTTCTTATTCCCTCCCTGCTTTCATCGGGACGAGGTGGTGTTCGATCAGACTTAGGAAACCACGGGGAGAGACAGATGATCTGTGACATTCACGTTATTCATCTAGTCGTTGTTCCTGGCCGGTGTTCCCGGTGTCCTCTGATGTGACAGGCCACGGTTTTAATGGGAGGAACTCTGTTTGTCAAGCAATGCTGGGAGCTCAACGCAAAGACGCCAAGACGCAGAGGCGCCACGAGAGCATAGGCGCAAAAGCCAGATGATCTCTTGATTTTCTTTCATCTCAATCCATCTCTGCGCCTTTGCGCCCTGGCGTCTTTGCGTTGAGATTCCCGTCTGATTCATCTCAGCACCCGCTGCAAACCGACGCGGCGCTGCCTTCTTTGCATGCCCCCACCGAATCGGTTAGGATTTCCGGCGAGCGTTCTGAGAGATCATGCGAAAAATCGTCGAGTGCATTCCCAATTTCAGCGAGGGCCGTCGCACGGAAGTGATCGATCAAATCGTAGCCGCCATCAAGTCTGTACCCGGCGCCATCCTGCTCGACCACGAATCCGACCCGAATCACAATCGCTCGGTGATCACCTTTGTAGCCTCGCCGGAGAACGTTGTCGAAGCCGCAATCGCCGGCGCTCGACGGGCTTCAGAATTGATAGACCTCAACAAGCACAATGGAGAGCATCCGCGAATGGGGGCGACGGACGTGATTCCTTTCGTGCCTATCTCAGGGCTGACAATGGAAGAGTGCGTCGCCCTTGCGCGGGAGTGCGGCGAGCGAATGTGGAGCGAGCTCGGGATACCGGTCTACCTGTACGAGAAAGCGGCGACCAGGCCGGAGCGTGAGAACCTGGCCGCGATTCGCAAGGGCCAGTTCGAAGGGATACGCGAAGACATCGCCTCTAACGAAGCGCGACGCCCGGACTTCGGCGAGGCGCGAGTACATCCGACCGCCGGCATCACTGCCGTTGGAGCCCGCCCGCCATTAATTGCTTACAACATCAATCTCGGAACGTCCGACAGCGAAATTGCCAACAAAATCGCCCGTGCAGTACGCCATCAGAGCGGCGGGCTGCGCTACGTGAAGGCGCTGGGCTTCGAGCTCAAAGACCGCGGCATCGTGCAGGTGTCGATGAACATGGTGAACTATGAAGGCACGCCGTTGTTCCGCGTGTTCGAGATGGTGAAACGCGAAGCCGAACGTTATGGCGTTCCGGTCATCGGATCGGAGATCGTTGGGTTGGTGCCTCAAAGCGCGCTCAACGCGGTTGCCGATTTCTATCTCCAGCTCGAAAGTTTTAGCGAGGCGCAGATACTCGAGCACAGACTGCAATCGGCGATGGAGGACGAGAAGTGAGCGATGCGCTTTCCGATTCGATAGGCACTTTTGCCGACCTGGTTGCGGAAGGGACGCCGACTCCGGGCGGGGGCAGCGTCGCGGCCTACAGTGGCGTGCTGGCGGCGTCGCTCGGGCGAATGATGTGCAGTCTCACGCTGGGCAAAGCCAGGTATGTCGAGGTCGAACCTCGAGTGAAGGAGATCAAAGCGGACCTCGAGCGATTGTCAGGGCGCCTCCGTCAATTAATCGGCGAAGACGCCGCAAGCTTTGAAGCCGTTCTGGTGGCCTATCGCCAGGCGAAACAGACGGCCGAGCAGGCGGCCGAGCGCAAACGCCAGATCGAGATTGCAACGCGCGCCGCCGTGGACGTACCTTTGCAGACGGCGCGCACGGTGCTCGACGTGCTGAAGCTGTTGGCTGAACTTGCGACGATCGGCAATCCAAATGCATTGCCGGACGTTGCGGTGGGCAGCCGCCTTGCAGAGACCGCGGTGAAAGGCGCCTACTACAACATCGGAATAAATCTGAAGACGCTTGCCGACCGCGCCGCCGCTGGGATCATTGAGCGGCAGACAACCGAGTTGATCATTGAGACCGAACGCATGGCTGCTGAGATCGAATCGATAATGATCAAGCAGATCGAGAGTGATGCGTGATGCGTGATGCGTGACGGATCATAAATGACACATCACGAATCACAGGTCACGAATCACGGATCACGGGTCACGGATCACGTCACATGGCTAGCCAATACAAGGACATTCAATTCACGATCGCGGAGAGGGTGGCACGAGTGACGTTCGCTCGGCCTCCCCTCAACGTTCTCACCATCGCGATGATGAAGGAGATAACCGATGCGGTTAATCGCGTCAGCACAATGAGAGACGTGTGTGCGATTGTCTTTGCCGCCTCGGCGGGAGCGCGGGCTTTTTCGGCGGGCGTCTCCATTGAAGAGCACAGACAAGACACCATCTATCAAATGCTGGAAGCGTTTCACGGCATCTTCCGGATGTTGAACACAGTGTCCAAGCCGGTGATTGCCCTGGTCTCGGGAGTCGCCCTGGGGGGCGGATGTGAATTCGTGGCCTTCGCCGACATTGTCATTGCGACGCGGTCGGCCCGATTCGGACAGCCGGAGATCAAAGTGGGAGTCTTTCCGCCCGTGGCTGCCTTCATGCTGCCGAGGGTGGTTGGCGACAGAAAAGCGCGGGAGATGATTCTTACCGGTGAGCTGCTCACGGCGGAAGCGGCCCACTCGCTCGGGCTTGTTACGCACGTTGTCGAGGACGCCCAGCTCGAGGAGCGAGCGGAACAACTGCTGGGCGTACTTCGAAAGCTGAGCGTGCCCGCGCTCGAAGTGAGCCGCCGCGCAATGGTTGAAACGATGGGGCTGGGGTTTGAAGACGCTCTCAAACGCTCTGAGGACCTCTATCTGAATCGCTTGCTGTCATACAAGGACCCGCACGAGGGAGTTGAGGCCTTCATAGAAAAACGCCCGCCGAAATGGAAACACCGGTAAAGACCGTTTCGCGTTCGGTCGCGAAGATTGTAACTAACTACGGATAGCCAAGGCGCCAAAAAACGTAAGACGCAAACGTAAAACCCAAAACGCGAAACTCGAAACGTTTTTTATGCCAGTCCCCTTACCACTCGAAATAAAGAAGACCGGTGGTCGCGAAATAACCGTCCGCTGGGACGACGCCCACGTGAGCGTCTTTCCGATAAAGTTTCTCCGGTCGGAATGCACCTGTGCCAATTGCGTCAGCGAAGTGACTGGGCTTCGGATACTCGACCCGCGAACTGTCTCCGAGGAGCTGACTGTTCTGAACGCCGAGCACGTTGGCCGATACGGAGTGAAATTCACCTTCAGCGACCGTCACGAAAATGGGATCTACACCTGGGAGCGGTTACGCGCTCTCTGCCCTTGCGCGGAGTGCTCGAAGGGTCGGGCAGAGAATGGCGAATGATCCTCGCCGCGGCACAGAGCGGCATCAATTGACACACCCCTATCGTTTTTACACTTTACTCTTCTTGCTCTTCCCCGCTATATTTCGGTTTCAGAATGAACTCACGCGTTTTAGTACTCAACGCCTCGTTCGAGCCGATTAACGTCTGCACGGCCCGACGAGCTGTGGTGCTCGTCCTGAAGGGTGTCGCTCATGCGGAGGAGAGTTCTCCGACGTGGCTGCACTCGGCGCGCTTTTCCATGCCGACACCGTCTGTGATACGGCTGCTCGAGTACATTCATATTCCGTTCGAGCGAAAGAGTCTCTCGCGCAAAAACATCCTGCTGCGCGATCACAACACCTGCCAGTACTGCCGACACATCTTTCCGCCGCTGGACTTGACGCTCGACCACATAGTTCCGCGATGTCGAGGCGGCGATTCCACCTGGGACAACCTGGTTGCGTGTTGCCGCTCCTGCAACAACCGTAAGGGAGATCGCTCGCCCGAGGAATCGGGTCTGCGGTTAATGAAGCGGCCCCAGGCCTACAACCTTCACGTCAATCGCCAGATCATCCGCTATCTGGGCCGCGCGGACGAAACGTGGAGGAAGTATCTGTTTTATTGATCTGATCCCGGACAGGCAGGTCACAACTGAATGGCGTCCTTGCTTGCCCATCACGCTCACCCATTGCGTTCTGGACTTGCTTCCCGGCCCGCCTTCATCATACTCTCACTGAAGCTCGAGACAGCGCGCGGCAGCCCGAGTTCGACACAGTAGGGGCGAAGATGCTTCAATCTGGGGCCTGTTAGATCTACTCACTGATGAATCCAATCACCAAGGTCGTCTACGAATTACAGGAATCGACTCTGATGACGGGCCGCGCATTTCGCCGGGCGGCCTCCAGGCCTTACTACCTCCGCGAGATAGTCACGCAGATGGACACGATCGGAGTCGGCTCGTTGATGATCATCGTGCTAACCGGCCTGTTCACCGGCGGCATTCTCGCTCTGCAGACCTCCAAGATGCTGCAGACCTTTGGCGCGACTGGTGTGACCGGCCTGCTGGTAATGACGTCGCTGGTGCGCGAGATGGGCCCGGTGCTGGCGTCGTTGATGCTGGCGGGGCGCGTCGGCTCGGCGATCGCCGCCGAGCTTGGATCGATGGTGGTGTCCGAACAGGTGGATGCTATGCGGGCGCTGGGCACCGATCCGATAAAGAAGCTGGTCTGGCCAAGGGTGTTAGCGTTGATGGTGATGACCCCCGCCTTGACCCTGGTGGCCGACATGATTGGCGCTTTCGGCGGCTGGCTGGTCTCAAGCACGCTGATGAACGTGGCGAGTTCGGTGTACATCAGCTCGGCGAAGCAGGCGCTTACCTACAACGATATCATCGGCGGCCTGCTCAAACCGACTGTATTCGGCTTGATCATAGCTGTCGTCAGTTGCCGGACGGGACTTCGAACTCATGGTGGAACCGTAGGTGTGGGCCGTTCGGTGACCCAGTGCGTTGTGACCTCGGACATTCTGATACTTGTGTCCGACTTCTTCCTTAGCAAGCTTATTCTCACGTTCAAGTGACAGTCGACCTCCAATCATGAACGACCACATTCACAGCGCGATCGAGTTCAAGGACGTGACGATGTCCTATGACGACCGGATGATTCTTGACGGCGTCAGCTTCGCGGTGAACCCGGGCGAGACCAAGATCGTTATGGGAGGTTCGGGAACGGGCAAGTCGACGATCCTCAAACTCGTGCTCGGCTTAATCAGACCCGACGATGGAAGGATTCTGATTGACGGCGAAGATGTCACCGATTACTCCGAAGACAGGATGACCGCCGTGAGACAGAAGATCGGTATGGTGTTTCAAGACGGGGCATTGTTTGACTCGCTCTCGGTCTATGAGAACGTGGGTTTTCGGTTATTCGAACAGGGAGTGCCGGAGACTGAGATCGAGGACAACGTAAGGCGGATGCTTCGTTTCGTTAACCTCGAGGATGCGATGCATATGATGCCGGCCGAGCTCTCAGGCGGCATGCGCCGGAGGGTCGGCATCGCTCGCGCCCTGGTGGGTAGCCCCAAGCTGGTGCTCTTCGACGAGCCGACAGCCGGGCTTGACCCCCCGACCGCGCGCACGATCCTCGAGCTTGCAATAAAGCTGCGCGACCTGGAAGGCGTAAGCTCGATCTTTGTAACCCACAGGCTGGAAGACATAAAGCTCATGTCATCAAGCTTCGCTACTATAGATGAGGACGGCGAGGTAGTGTTTCAAGAGGAGAAGGGAAATGTGTGTCTGGTGAACACGAGATTCGTGATGCTCAAGCAAGGGCGGGTGATATTCAGCGGGACCGATGAGGAGTTGTGGCAGTCCGCGGACCCCTACATCGTGGAGTTCTTTCGGGTATGATGTCATCAGTTGTCCGTGGTCAGTTGTCCGTGGTCAGTTGTCAATTGCAACCTATCAAACTTCATGACAACTAACCACGGACAACTGACCACGGACAAAGTAGGAGAGTTTATATGGCAAGGAAGAAAACGACGCTTGCAGAGCTCCGCGTCGGCATACTGGCCTTCGCAACAATCGTTATTCTCATCGTGTTTATTCTGTCGGTGACCGGCGACATTTCGCTATTCACCAAGACATTGACCTTCACGACTCGCTTCGCCGCAGCCGACGGATTGAAAGAGGGCGACGAAGTGCGGCTGTCCGGCAAACGCGTCGGTAGAGTCGAGAGCGTCACTTTCGGAGACTCGATTCCATCAAGCACGAATGACAAAGCGATTGTGGTAAAAATGACCCTCAAAGGCAAGGAGGTCGACTCCCGCATCCGCACCGACTCGAAGGCCGTGCTCGGCCAGCAGGGCTTTCTGGGCGATAGGGTCATCGACATAACGCTCGGCACCGCAGCCGCGGAGCCCATTCAGAACGGGGGTGAGATTCCGAGCGCCGACCAGGCTAGTCTCTCACAGGTCTTCCAGGGGGCCAGCGACATACTGGTTAGTTTCAACCGGGTGGGGGCGCAGCTCCAGGAGCTGATGGACGACATCAACAGCGGCAAAGGCACCATCGGTAAGTTCCTTCACGACGACGCCCTCTACGTAAACCTCAACCGCACGGTGATGGAAGGTCAGTCGCTGGTGAAGCACATGAAGGAAGGGGAAGGCACTATCCCGCGTTTGCTCAACGACCCCAAGCTCTATGAGGACCTCAGGGCCACGACCAATGAGCTTCGCGGAATAGCGGCGGACCTCCGCGGCGGCAAGGGCACCGCCGGCAAACTGCTGAACGACGAACAGCTCTACCGCAACGCCACCGACGCCATCGCCAAGGTCAATACCGCCGTAGAGAAGTTCGACAGAATCGCAGCCGACGTTGAGGCTGGACGCGGCACTGTCGGGAAACTACTAAAGGATGAGAAGCTGCACGAGGACCTCACCGCCGCGATGGCATCGGTCCGCAGCATTAGCGACCGTCTGGACAAGGGCGAAGGCTCGGCCGGCAAACTGCTGCACGACGATCGACTCTACAACAACATCAACGATATGTCGGCCGAGATGGTGAAGATGCTCTATGACTTCCGGCAGAATCCGAAGAAATATCTGAGCATCAAAGTCTCTCTCTTTTGATTGCGTTAATTCGTTTACGTTTTACGTCTTACGTTCGTAGCTCATGTGGTTTTCTGCGCGCCCGCTTTGGAGGGATGAGGAGGAAATCTCTTAAGCAACTTCGCTATGTCCGAGGTGATCCTCTTCTGCGCATGGGCCTGGTTAGGAGTGAACGCATCTCTGGCAGTCCCTCTCCAGACCAGCTTCTTCGCTGATGCGTCAACCAGGTCGAGCACGACCCTGGCCATCGGCATCGCTCCAACCGTGGGCTTGACGGTCTCCCCAACCCCACCTTCCCACCGCGACAGATCAAGGCCCTGCATGTATTCGACCATCCTCGGGTTAACATTCCCTCCAAGAGATGCATAGTAGGCTACGTTGAGGTCTCCGTTCTCTTCGACTCTCTTAAGCCCTTTTGACATGAGCTGCCTGTCGACGGCCGACACGATCTGTTGATGAGCTACCGGGTTGTTTGAAGGCTCGCCTTCCAGCCACGAGTAGGTTTTGAACCTGGTGAAATCGACCCCATGGTCGTAGTGCACCTTTATCTGTTGGGCCTGAACCGCGCCTGGTATGGCGAATAAAGCAATTGCAAACAAGAAGCGAACTCTTTTCATCCTGGTTCTCCTGATTTCGGATTGCGGCTTTCGGATTTCGGATTCGGATTCAGGACTTTCACCTGGGCTTCGAATTCTCAATCGTCAATCTTCAACATTCAATCTTCAATCTTCAACCTTGATTTCGCAATCCACAATCCGCAGTCCACAATCCCCCAATCCGCAATCCGCAATCCGCAATCGGAATGTCGGCAGTACGGAACAAATCGCGCTGGACGGAGTCAAAGTAGTCAGAGCGCTCATCAACCGACGAGGTTCCAACGCATGGATAACGAGTCGAGGTCCCGTGTGCAGTCTCCGTCCCCTTCGATCAACGTCACTCCGCTCATTGATGTTTTGTTAGTGTTGCTGATCATCTTTATGGTCATCTCTCCGCGCCACGAGCAGAAGCTGCCGGTTACGGCTCCGACACCCAATCCGGATGTGACGCCCCTGGCTGAGACGCTGATGCTCACGCTGTCAGGCGAGCTGCGGCTTGAATTGAATAGCAAGCCGATTACCGAGGAAGATCTCAAATCAGTGCTCGTATCCTTGATGGAGCACCGCACCCTGGAACAGAGGACACTGTTAATCAAAGCGCCGGCACAAATTCCATACGATCCGGTGGTGGCGCTGATAGACTGCGCCAAAGGCGCGGGCGTCGTCACCGTGGCCTTGATCCAGGGCGAGGTCAAGGACTGAGTGGGAGTGTGGGAGAGTGGGAGTGTGGGAGAGTGGGAGTGTAGGAGTGTGCTCGTCTATTTCAGGCGCGCGTCGAACACGACGTCCGGACCCAACTTGCGCGTCTCTACTGAAGAAAATGTTATCGCTTCATCCAGGTTCGTTGTGCCGAGGTCGCCGATGGCTTCGATGCCCCGGCCGATGAGCTTCGGCGCAACAACAACAACCAGCCGGTCTGCCAGGCGGGCGGCTAAAAGAGATGTGATGAGGCCGGCGCCTCCTTCGACCAACACTGACGCAACGCCTCGCCGGCCGAGCGTTCGAAGCAACTCCGGCAAGTCAACACCTGACCCATCCGCCGCGCCGGCTGCAGTCATTACTTCTGCGCCTAAGCCCTCCAGCGCGGGGATCCTTCCCGAGTCCGCTTGCGCCGTTGTTGCAATCAAGGTCTGGTGCGCTCCCTCGCGAAGCAGGCGAGCGGTAGATGGAATACGCAAATGGCTGTCGACAACAACCCGCAGCGGGTTGCGCCCATCAATGAGCCTGACCGTGAGGCGCGGATCATCGGCAAGCACGGTCCCTATTCCTACCATCACGCAATCGTGTTCGCGCCGCAGTTTGTGGGCCAGCCGCAACGACGAAGGACTGCTGATCCACTGTGAGTGGCCGGCCGCAGTTGCAAGACGCCCATCGAGTGACTGAGCAAACTTGACTGTCACAAAGGGCATTTGGGTGTGCACGTACTTGAAATATGCCTCGTTCAAACGGCGGCACTGTTGTTCGCACACGCCGGTCACAACTTCGATGCCGGCCTCGTTCAAACGGTCGAGGACAGGGCTTGCCTCTGAAGTCGATTCGAGGATGCCGACAACCATGCGCGCGGCGCCACAGTCGACCAGCCCCGCAATCAACTGCTGGGCATCGGTGGAATCCGCTGAAGGATCGACGCTCGCGTAGATGGTCGCGCCTCTGCACCTCTCGCCAGCCTGGTTGAGCGCCGACGTAAGTGCCGGAATCGTTCCGCCGATGGCGGCGAACGCCTTTCCAACAACCCCGCCGCCGGCGACGACCACCACGCCCACTCGCGGCAGGGACGAGGGTCGGTCTACCCCTTTTTCGGCAAGCTTAATCGCCTGCCGCATGTATCGCTCGTCTGTGTGTGACATTGCTTGAAGCGGACTTGAGTTTAACCCACAGTCTTGAAGCGCGAAAGCACCCTGCACCCGCCAGCCTCTGACTGCGTCACCAATGGTCCAGGAGCGAGTGCAGATCCCGTCGGCCGACTCAGGACTCGTATCCTGGGCGCCAGGATTTTTTAGTTAGCTCTGTAACGCCGGACTGGAACCACTCCGGGTGTTCCAGAGTCAATCGCGACCGATTTCGTTGCGGATCGTTTCAGTCAAAAGATAAGATTGTCGGCATATGATAGTGGACCTGGTAAAAGAATTCACCTTCGAATCGGCCCATCGTCTGCCTCGCGTGCCCGAGGAACACAAGTGCTTTCGGCTCCACGGCCATTCATTCAGATGTGAGGTTGCGGTCAGAGGAGAGGTTGATCCGCAGAGCGGCTGGTTCATCGACTATGCCGTGATAACCGAAGCATTCGAACCGCTGCGCCAAAGGCTTGACCATTATTACCTGAATGAGATCGACGGCCTGGAGAACGCCACCAGTGAAAACCTCGCGCGCTGGATATGGGAGAGGCTCAAAGGCGTTCTTCCCGGCCTTCACCGAATCACAGTTCGCGAGACCTGCACGGCGCGCTGCGATTACTTTGGCGAGTGAGTGACATGCAACTCGATTCAATTGTGTCAGGAACCGATATGAGAAAACCGCTGCTGCTTCTGATTTCGGTGTTGCTCGCCTGTTGGCTTCCATGCTTGAGTCACACATACGCTGCTTTTCAGGAGAAAAAGGTCCCGATGCCCGATTATGAAGGAAAGGTCAACGCCCCGGACTTCCCGGAAGGCATGGAGTGGCTGAACACCGACCGTCCCCTCTCATTGCGACAGTTGCGAGGCAAGGTCGTCCTGCTCGACTTCTGGACCTACTGCTGCATCAACTGTATGCATGTGATCCCGGATCTTAAGCGGCTGGAGAAGAAGTACGCCGACGAACTTGTAGTAATAGGCGTTCATTCGGCTAAGTTCAACGGTGAGAGGGAGACCCAGAACATCCGCCAGGCGATCCTGCGCTACGAGATCGAGCACCCGGTGATAAACGACTACAAGATGGAAGTGTGGCAGTCATATGCAGTGCGTTCCTGGCCCACTCTCATGCTGATCGATCCGGCGGGAAAGGTGCTCGGTTACCTCTCCGGCGAAGGTATCTACGAAGCATTCGACAAGTTGATAGCCAGGGTCATCGAGGAGTTCGACGCGAAGAAACAGATTGACCGCCGTCCGCTGGCGCTCAGACTCGAGCGCAGCCTTACGCCCACATCAATGCTGGCATTTCCAGGCAAGGTGCTGGCCGACGAAAAGTCGAAGCAGTTGTTCATCGCAGATTCGAGTCACAATCGCATCGTGGTCGTGTCGATCAGCGACTCGTCGGTCAAAGAGGTGATCGGCACTGGCGAAATCGGCATGAACGACGCCGGCTTTGAAGGCTCCACCTTTAACCATCCTCAAGGAATGGCTTTTGACGGGCACGTGCTTTACGTGGCCGATACCGAGAACCATGCGATTCGCGCCGTCGATTTCGACAAACGCACCGTCGCCACAATAGCCGGTACCGGCACACAGTCGCGAAAGATAGATCAGCTGGGCGGTCAGGGAAAGCAGACGCCTCTGAATTCGCCATGGGACCTGGTCCTGAACGATGGGATGCTTTACATCGCAATGGCAGGACCGCACCAGTTGTGGCGGATGAACCCGAAGACCGGAGGCGTGGTGCCCTATGCCGGAACCGGCCGCGAAGATCGAATCGACGGACCCCTCGATCGCGCCGCGCTCGCCCAGCCGTCGGGCATCACCACTGATGGCAAGAAGCTTTACTTCGCCGACAGCGAAGTCAGCTCGATTCGCTCGGCCGACCTGAATCCCGACGGAGTGGTCGAGACGATAGTAGGAGAAGGCCTGTTCGAGTTCGGCGATCGCGACGGTAAGGGTTCGGTGGTGCGGTTGCAGCACCCCCTCGGAGTTGTCTATCACGACGGGGCGGTGTATGTGGCCGATACCTATAACAACAAGATCAAGGTGGTTTCACCAAAAGATAAATCGTCGCAAACCTTTCTGGGCTCGGGCGAGGGCGGACTGCGCGATGGAGACCGCGCAACGTTCGACGAGCCCGGCGGCTTGAGTGTCGCCCACGGCAAGCTCTATATCGCGGATACCAATAACCACAGCATACGAGTCGCGGACCTGAAATCCAGGCGAGTCGAGACGCTTCAACTCAAGGGGCTGGAGAAGCTGCGGCCGCGGGCGAAGGTCCAGCGGTTCGCCGGACAAACCATAGAAGTACCGGAACAGTCAGTCGAACCCGGCGAGGCTAGCCTCACCCTGCAGCTTCAGCTTCCTCCCGGGTTCAAGTTGAATCCGCAGGCACCGTCTGCGGTAACCGTCGAGGCAGGCGGCGGCGAGCAGACGTTCCGCAATCCGAAGTTCCCGTTGACCGTCCCCGTTAAGATCTCCGAAGGAGAGGCGGTGGTTAAGGCCGATTTCGTGCTCTACTACTGCGAGACCGAGAAGGAGAGTCTCTGTTACTTCAAGGAGGCGCGATTGAGTCTCGCGGTGAAGGCAATGAAAGGCGCGAGCAATCACGGACTCTCGGCGACGTACAAGTTTGGTCATTAGTCAGTTGTCATTTGTCATTTGTCACTGGTCATTTGTCATCGGCTTTCCTGTGAGCGGCGTATCCTGTGATCCGTTAGTAGGTAATGCAGCTCTCCTGTGACCAAAGATCTACGAGACAAATGACCAATGACAAATGATCAGTGACAAATGACCAGTGGCAAATGACAAGTGACAACTGAAAATGACAAACTCCTGTCCTCGATGTCGAAAGCGAGCAGCCAAGCGCTTCTGTCCGGCGCTGAGAACGAACATTTGCGCAGTCTGCTGTGCTCAAGACCGAATGATCGAACTCGCCTGCCCTGAGTCTTGTCAGTATCTTCGTTCTGCGCGCGAGCAGGCAATTGCGCGCGAACGTGAACTTCAGTCGAAGGAGGCTGCGTCCGCGACCCCTGGAGAGGCCCGACGCCTCGAGACCGATGCAGATATCGTCCCGCGACTGATGCCGTTGGTGTATGTGGTAGACGAAGCCATAGTCAGAACACTGCGCGAGACCTTCCATGACCTCGAGGACCTGGAGGCCCTCGCCGCGCTGGACAATGCTATTAAGAATTTCGAGACCGAGTCCACAGGCCTGATCTACGAACACCGTACGAGCTCCCCTCGAGTCCAGGCAATAAGCCACAACATCAGATCTATGCTTGAAGCCCTGTCCGGAAAGAGCGGCCTGGAAGATCGAGTGACGCGAGCCGATATGATCTCTGCCATCAAGTATGTTCGCTCCCGAATCAGGAGGCACGTGAAGCGCGCCGAGAAGGAGCCGAGCAACTCACGAGGATTCATCCGCCAGGTTGCCCTCTTCTATCCGTGGGCCCAGGAAGCCACGAAGCCGCTTATTGTTTGAGATTGTCACTTTGTCCGTCGTCCGTTGTCAGTTGTCAGTTGTTCGTTCCACAAGATCATTAGCGCCGCTCGATTCGCTCGACAGTCCGAGCAACTGACAACGGACCACGGACCACGGACCAGATGGCGTTCTGACCGAAGTCGAGTCATCAAGCTGACCGAATGACTCAGTCGATCCCTCTGCTCGCGAAGCCTTCAGCCTCTCAAGTTCCTTACCTCCATATCAATTAGCGCAGCCTGCCGGTGGGCCGGCTCTATGGCACCGCGCTTGTATCATCCGAAACCGAACGCAGTAACGGAACAGGCTCTCTAAGCACCTGACGTTTCTTGCGGTGGATAGAAAAGTTGGAGGAGGTACCTTATGCGTGGAGACGGCGGAAACACGAACTACTTCCTTAACTGCGGCCGAATGCTGACGGACGGTCGAATGTTAAGCGACTAAACCGACGATAAACAGGAGGCTCACGATGAATAGACCAGGTGACTGTAAGGGCGTGATCTGGGAAGGCGACTGCTGAGTTTTCGGTACCCATTCATTAGGCCAACGCATTGAGCCGCGTCAATGGCTCAAGCGTCTACAAACCGTGGCGCCAGTATGTCACGGAGTACAATCATGGGGCAGCATACCAGCGGATCAGGCACTGCTGCACTCCAAACACAACCCGTCCCGAGCCCGCGGAGACACGGCGCGGTCTGCTGTCACGCGGTGCTTACGTAGATGGATGCAGTGAGAAAAGACTTGAGGCGGTATTCCATCAAAGGGCTCGCGCTACTGGCGGGCTTGACGCTCTTTGCAAGCACGCTTTTGGCAATGGCCTGCGGGCATGTCGCCTATTCGCTTGGCAGGGAAGAACTCCTGATCCTCAGCGTGCTGGCAGTTGTGCTTGCGCTGACTTCCGCTACTCATCCGATTCGTTTTCCGGGCACTCATTGCAGCGTCTCCATTTCCGAAGCCATCACTTTTCTGGCGGTCATCATGCTGGGACCGTTCTACGCCGCTCTCCTGGCCGCGATAGATCAGATTCTGGCAAGCCATCGCCTCAGGCTGCGTCCCAGCCTCTACCTGTTCAACGTCTCGAATCACACCATCTCGATGTTCCTGGCGGGTCAGGTCTATTACATTGTTGTACAGCAGTCCAACTCGCAACTGGGAACCGGGATTGGGCAGAGCCTTGTAGTCTTCGCGTTGCCGCTGATGGCCCTGGCGTTTACTCACTACACGCTTCATCTTGCCGTGGTCGGTGTGATGTCTCATATGACGCATGGGGTCAGATTCTGGGAAACGGTTCGGGATACGTTCCCATGGGAGCCGGTTACCTACATGGCGGGGGCGACTGTAGCGGGGCTGATCAACTATGCCTTCAGTAAACATGGCGCATTCATCACGGGAATGACGCTGTTGCTGGTGCTTCCCGTTCCCATAATCATCTATTACACCTTCAAGACGTACCACGATAAGCTCGGCCAAAAGGAAACGCACTATGAAAAGTTGACCAGTATCTACGATTCGATCATCGAGATGCTGGCGATGGCCATTGATGCAAAGGACGACGTCACACACGATCACCTCCAGCGAGTGAAGCTGTTCGCGCGAAGGATGGGCGAGGTATTGGGATTGACCGACCTCGAGATCGAAGCTCTCGAAGCCGGTGCGCTTCTGCACGACATCGGCAAGATCGGTGTGCCCGCCTACATTCTCAACAAACCAGGCAAGCTAACCGAACACGAGTTCGAGCAGATGAAGATGCATACAATCCTTGGCGCCGATATGCTGTCGAACGTCGACTTCCGCTATCCGGTTGTGCCCATAGTCCGCCATCACCACGAACGTTGGGACGGTCTCGGCTATCCCGACGGACTGAAGGGCGAAGCCATACCGGTGACTGCGCGGATACTGACGCTGGTCGACAACTACGATGCATTGCGCTCGGACCGCCCATACAAGAGCGGTATGTCACGCGAAGACGCGCTCGCCTACATCTCGCAGGAGGCCGGCACCACTTTCGACCCCAGGCTGGTCGATATTTTTTTGAAAGTAGTGGAGGAACTCGAGGCCGAAGCTGAAGCTCCGCGACCCGTTGATACCGCCAGATCGGCCAGGTCGCGCGCAACTTTCATGACCAAGGCGGGCCCCGCAGCCGGCTATTACAGGCCACCTCCAGTAGACAGGGCCGCCGCCGCCCTCACCTCGATCGCCGAGACAAACCAGAGAGTCATGGCGCTGTACGAGATGTCTCGAACGCTCCCGAGCATGCTCTCTCTCGAAGACACGGTTGCGATTCTCTCCAGCCGACTCGCCGGATTGATACCCTACACCACTTGCGCTATCTCGATCTTTGACGCCTCGCACTCTGAGTTCGAAATAGTGCACGCGGTCGGGCTGCACGCCGATAAGTTCCTGAAGCGGCGCCAGCCTGTTAGCGCGGGAATCACGGGGTGGGTCATAACCAATCAGCGTGCGATGTACAACACGAATCCGGTGCTCGACCTCGGATTCCTGGGCACCAGCGTCGCAACTGAATACAAGGGCGTCATAGTCTTTCCGCTGGTCAAGGGCATAGTGATCGGCGCGATCTCGCTCTATTCAACGGAAATCGAAACCTACGGCAGCCCGCACATTCATTTGATGGAATCGATAGCCGGACCGGCCTCGGACGCAGTCTACAATGCACTGGCCTACCAGCAAGTGCAGCGCGCCGCCGTCCCGGCCCGGATAACCGCCACTGGAAGACTCCGCGCGCTCAGCAATGAAATAGACCGGGAGCGGGCTCGCAGCCAGCGTTGCGGGACTCCGCTCTCGCTGATCGTAATCAGGGTGAACAACCTCAACGCCACCGCTTCAAGAGCGAACGCCACCGGCGACCAGATTATGGCTCGTGTCGGAGAGCTTCTAAAGTACCAGGTACGCGAAACCGACATCGTCGGCCGGCACACCGATAACGCATTCGTCGCTCTCCTGCCTGATAGCGGGCAGAGAGAGGCGGGCGAAGTCGGCGGCCGAATGCGCGTGGCAATCTACAAAGCGGCCAGCCTGCCTGACATCGAAGTGAACTTCGGCGCCGCAACCAGCCCGGGCGACGGAGATAGCTTCGAGGAACTGCTTCACGTTGCTCTCGAGGACTGCGCAGCCGACGCCAACAGCATCGGGCTAATATCCAGAAACATGGGCGACGCCCTCATCACCGGTACTCTCTAAAACCCGTTCCGCATTTTACGTTTTACGTTTTACGTCTTACGTTTTGCGTTCTTGTTCCCTACGGTCTGGTATTCCTACTTGAGACAAGAACCCACTAAGAACCAGAACGCAAAACGTAAAACGCAAAACGCAAAACGTCTTTGAACTCAATGCTCCCGTATGCTAAAAACCTTCTAGCCGGTTGTTGCGGGGGAGTCAGGAGATGAGAGCGGTATTGCCAACACTGTTCGTAGCTTTACTTCCGCTGGCGGCTGCCGGGCAGGGCACCCCTCCTGCCAAACCACAGCCTCGCCCCGCCCAGCCTCCCACGGTGAGCGGCGACCGCAACGAAGCCTCCGACCAGGAGTCAAACCTGCCCGAGGAGATGCGCATCAGGATGGCCATCGAACGGGCAGACGGTGAGCATCGAAAAATCCTCGAGGACGTGAAGAAGATGAGCGAGCTTACCGACGAGGTCTCTACAGCGTATGGCGACCGCGCGCAGTTGTCACCCGATGACGTGAAGAAGCTGTCGACCATCGAAAAGCTCGCCAAGCGAGTACTGACCCATGCCGGCGGTTCGGAGGTCGACGACAAGTCTCACGACACTGAAAGCCTTTCACTCGGCGACGCGTTCCACCATATGTGCGCCGCAGTGAGCAGGATAAAGAACGATATGACCGAGCAGACCCGCCACATCGTCTCTGCGGTCGTTATCGCCAGTTCAAACGAAGTAATTACAATGACTCACCTGATACGCCGGAAACAGAAGAAGGACTGATGCCAGCAGCAATCGATCACACCGCAAACCGCCCTCAAAGGTCTCCGCGAATCCTGCTGTTTGTCCCGGTCACAATCGTGCTAATCGTCACCGCGATGGTTGCGGCATTAGCGCAAGACAAAAAAGCTGGCCAGTCAAAGGGAGACCAGAACGACGCTGTGCGGCTGCATTCGGACCTGGTCGTCGTAACCGTGACAGTGACCGACTCTTCAGGAGCCTACGCTCACGGCCTCACCGCGAAGAACTTCACCATACGAGAGGACGGTGCCGCCCAGACAATCGATTCGTTCTCGGCCGAAGAGGCGCCGTTCGCCGCGGCAATACTGGTCGACATGAGCGGCAGTATGGAATACAAGTTCGGCATGGTGCGCGGCGCGGCCGCCTCATTCATCGAAAGCATCCGGGACAACGACCAGGTTGCGCTGTATGGCTTCAATAACAAGATCAAGCTCTTCCAGGATTTCACGAACTCACACTACATAACCGACTACATTTGGGATGCTGAGGCCCGGGACACCACGCGCCTGTATGACTGCCTTGATGAGGCACTCGACAAGCTCGCCAAACGCGACGAGAAGCGCCGCGCAGTCCTGATGATTTCCGACGGCTGGGATAGCAGCAGCGGCAAGACCATGGACTCGACCATGAAGAAGGCGCACGCCGCGGGAGTGATTATCTATACCGTAGACCTGACCGACGATAATATGCTGATCGGCACCTCACAGGATGTCGCCGGCCTTCGCCGAGGCCGGCATGAGATGCAAGAGTTCGCAGTTCAAACCGGGGGCCGCTACGTCCACTCACAGGATGGAGACAAACTGGAAGAGGCGTTCACTAACATTGTCGAAGAGCTCAGGAATCAATACACGCTGACCTACTACTCGACCAACGATAAGCACGATGGCCGCTTTCGGAAAGTGGCAGTGACGGTTTCGCGGCCCGACCTGACCCCCCGCACTCGCCGCGGCTACTTCGCTCCGAAGAGCTGAATAGTCGGGACCCAAGCCTGGGTATGCACGCTTCCAGCGTGCCGGTCATCCACAACGGATCGGTCGAATTCCAGGTGGCGGCACGTTGAGCGCACGCTGGAAGCGTGCGTACCCAGGCTGTACCCAGGCTGTGCCCTTTCAGCTTGACTAACTCCAGGCGCGGGACAACAATGTCTTCGTCGGATGGCAGGTTCCCCTTGTAAGCCCCATTTCGGTCCAGCTCTTTAGCTCGGTCCGGCAGTCTTTCCCTTCAGGAGTCTGGCAATGCCTTCAATTTTTAGAGCACCAACTTGTGTTTTGTCGTTATTCCTCTTAGTCGGCGCACTGGCAGCGGCCGCGCCGGCAGAGACTCAGTCTCTGGAAACTCTACTCGCTTACCTCAAGAGTCCCAACATCGGCACCCGCAGCGACGCCGCCCGCAAGCTCGGCGAACGACGAGTGCGAAATCAGCTCGCCGTGGAGTCCCTTTCGATCGCCGTGCGAAAGGATGAAGCCGCGGAAGTTCGGGCCGAAGCAGTCCAGGCGCTGGGAAAGATAAAAGACTTCGCGGCTGTGCCGGACATGATCAGCGCGCTCAAAGACACTGACCCGAGTGTTCGACCGAGGGCGGTCTGGTCGCTCGTGGCACTCTATACCGAGCACGATATCGATTTCATTACCAACCGCCGCGAGGGATGGAACCTGTTCAATCCCTTCCTCGACACGCGCGATCACGAAGTCATCGAGCCCTACCAGGCAGTCGATCCGTCGATAATTCGCGGCCTGGGCGAATCCGCGCGCGGGGATCGCGAACGGGATGTCCGCATTGCATCCATTCGCGCGCTGGGCGTGTTGCGCGGTTGGGGCGCGATCCCCCAACTCGCCGAAGCTCTCAGCGCCGATCAGGATGTTCGGATAGAAGTAATCAGGACGTTCATCAAAATCGGTGACCCGACCGCCGGCCAATACCTGATCCCCTTCTTCCACGATTCAAATCAGAAGGTCCGAACTCAAGCGATGGTTGCAGCCGGGCTGCTCAAGTTCCGCCCGGCAGTTGCGCCGCTGCTGTCGGTCTACGGTCTTGGACCCGAGAAGAAGGGCCCGGTCAGCAAAGTCACTCGCGCGGTCAAAGGCGTCTTCACCCACAATCCCCCCCGCGATGAAGCCGCCCTGTGGGCGCTCTCGCTAATAGGAGACGATCGCGCCGAACAGACTTTCGTTGAAAACATCGACGACAAGAATGCTATGCGCAGGCAGTACGCATTCGACGGGCTGGCCCGCATAGCGGAGAAGCGCTACCTCGATCAGATCTCGCGTCTCGTGCTCACTGAGGGCGACGCCGACGTGAAACTCGCCCAGCATTGGGCGCTCTATCGAATGGGCAGCCGGCCTAACATTCAGTACTTGATTCACGATCTGGACACTGATCGCGAAGAGCAGGCGCGCCAGTACTTGATGGAGATCGAAGATCCGTCCGACCTCTATCCCTATATTCAGTCGAACAGCAAGGTCGTCCGGCGCAGGATCATTGAAATACTGGGCCGCATCGGAGACCAGTCGACGATAAAGGAGCTCGAACCTGTGGCGCGGTCGTCCGGGGCGGAAACCTCCGACTTCGCGACGCTGGCCATCAAGCGAATCGAGTGGAGGATGAACGGCCGGCCGCGTGCAGGCGGGGAGGTCCTGCGTCGCGACACTGCCCCTCCACGTGCTCCGAATCCGTAGTCGATCTTGTGGAACGCGCACGAGAATAGAAAAGGCCGGCCGGCCGCGACGCCGGTCGGCCATGACTAACGAAAAACCACCTTGAAAGTGGCTGACCAGGAGTGTAAACCCATCCAACCCTCGGCTCAATAGTTTTAATCTGAGAAGAGAAGCTATGAGATTCATCATCTCGCTGGTCTGTGTTACCCTGCTGGGCGCAGACAACACTGCAGCGCAGGATCTTACCGCACAAGCCAAAGAGATCATGGCGCGTCCCGACGTGGCTCGCGCATTCGCTCTCGTCGAAGCCCAGAGAGATCGGATACTCGGCGAGTGGAGAGCGCTCACCGAAATCAACGCCCCCTCCGGCAAAGAACGCGAGCGCGCCGAGGCCGTACGCCTGTTACTGTCCACCTGTAAGCTCGACAAGGTCTATTTCGACGCCAGCGGGAACCTCATCGCAATGAGAAAAGGAAGCGGGGGAGCTAAGGCCGTGGTCATCGATGCGCACATGGACACGGTCTTTCAGGATGGCTTGAAGATCAAAACCGAGATTCGCGATGGGAAGATGTTCGCCCCTGGCGTTGGCGACAACACGCGCAACGTGGAAGCGCTGCTGGCGTCGATTCGAGCGCTCGAAGAGATGGGCGTGAGAACGAAGGCCGACCTTATCTTTGTGTTCTCCGTTGAAGAAGAGACATCGATGGTCGGCGCCAAGCACTTTGTCGCCGAGAATCGGGACCGGATAGGTCAATACGTTGCCCTGGATACCGGGAACGACCGCGTGACCTATGGCGGAATTGGAATCAACTGGTACAAGTACCACTTCATTGGACCTGGCGGCCATACTCGCTCTGCTACCCCGCCCTACTCGGCCACGCTGCCCCTTGCTCGGGCGATTACTCGTATCTACTCGCTCGAATTGCCGAGAGAGCCTGAAGTTAACGTGAACATCGGAATGATCGGCGGCTCTGACGTGGTCAACGCCAAGGCTTCTGATGCCTGGTTCACGCTCGACCTGCGCTCTACCGATCAAAGCGCGCTCCAGGCTTTTGAGCTCAAGATCGCGGCCATCGTCAGCGAAGAGGCTGATCGCGCCGGAATGAAATCGAAGACTGAACTGGTGGTTGAGAAACTTCCGGCGGCCCAGGTGCCGGGTATGCGGGGGTCGTTCACCGTGCGGATGAGCGAAGCAGTTCATCGTGCTGTCGGATTCGACAACATACGGCTGACTAACACCGCTTCTAACAACGCCAACATCGCGCTTCTCGCGGGGATACCTGCGATTTCGACCGGAACGGCGCCCTGCGACAACGAGCATTCGCTCACGGAGTGGTGCTGGATCGAACCGTTCTATGGCGGAATCAAGAAACTGATTCTGCTGGAGGTCGCGCTCGCAGGAGTAAGTGATAATCAGTAGTCCGTTGTCCGTTGCCAGTTGTCAGTTGCACAGTAGCGACGGCTGACCGCTCTCGAGCAACGGACAACTGACCACCGACAACTGCCGAAGGTAAACAATGAAAGACTCAAAACTCCTCTTCCTCTCGAGCTGGATCGTTCTGTTGACACTCTGTGTCCTGATCACGCTTGGCTCGCTGGGATCTCTTGGAAATGCCTACTTCGGAGCGCGGGATAACTTGACTGCGACCGTGGGACTGGATGAGATCAACACCATCGGCGGCGAGGCGGCCGTCGATGCGTTCAAGGGACGTCGAGCCACAGCCGCAACGTGGGCTTTCGGTTGCGGCATGTTATCAATATTTGTGGTACTGACCCCCTACCGGCGTGGTGAGCGATGGTCCTGGTGGGCGTTGCTGATCGCGATTGGGCTCTCGCAGTTGCTCTCCATGGCAAGGGCGCTGACCGTGGGTACGACCGTGGGCGCGGGCTCCGCGGGACTGATATTTGGATTGCTGGTGTTAGGCTTGCTCGCGGGTGCGCCGCGCATGTTCGCAGAGCGAACGAGCCCGGTGGAGTGACGGAGCGCCACCCCACCGCCTCGCTACTTGTTATCCCATCCCAACCGGGTTAGATAGCCCGACTTGGCTGATTTGTGCCCTACCAGACTGCCTGCTGCACAACTCCGGCCTGTGAATCCTTCCGGTTCGACGCACAACACTCGTCTATTCCTCTTCCGGCCCGCTCTTATCCGGTCTCTTATCTTCCGGCTTCCTGGCTGGCTCGGGCTTTTTCGGATCAGCCGGCTTTTTGGGTGCGGGATTCATGGCTCGGCAGGCCGCTATGATCGAGAGCGCTCGCAGCTCGGCCAACCGTATCGATCTCAGAAGCAAAATCGTTCGCTGGAAATCGGACCGCGCAAGATGTGGTACCACTGATAGGAGGCTCGAGCTCGTACCAAATCCGCTCGAAGAAGTATTCCCTCCGGGAAGGCGAAAGACAAACATGAGCGGCTGACCCGACGCTCTAAATTTATCGAGACTCTCGATCTCCTTAACCGCCCACTCGGTAAAACCGAACGCGCGCTGCACGTCCTGATCGGCGAGGCCGGAGGCGAGATGAATGAATGCACTCGGACGCTGAGTCCCCGATCATCGAAGTCCTTAATGTCAATGAGCAAGTCTTGGATTGCCATTAGTGCCTGGCGCCGAACTCCCTCCTGTCCTTCGCTGCCAGCTCGCTCTTGACCCGGAGATCTTTGGGAGTCGACACAGGTCAGCATCCCCGCGAGCAAAAACACCGCGAATAGACGGTTTGGCGCCTGTCGCATCCGCGCCGTCCCTGTCTGAGTGTGAAGTCGCATACCCTCGTCCTCCAGGTTCATTCCGCGTAGGAATTACGCGCAGTGTATATCCCATTCCACTCTTCTCGAACGCCGCGATCCGCTGTGAGTTTCAGTTACTGCTCCCCTCGGTCCACAACAATGCAGCCGCGCTTGATCACAAGCCTCGCGTGATTGACTCCAAAGTAGTAGGGGATTTGCCTGTAGTCGGAGCAATCGAACAGGACTATGTCTGCCTGTTTTCCGGTCTCTATCGAACCCACCTGCATCCCGCGATTCAGGCTGTAGGCAGGGTTGATCGTCGACGCGATGATGGCTTCGGCAGGGGTCATTTTCATCTGCGTGCACGCCAAAGAGAGAATCATCTGCATCGATGGAGTGGGCGAGCTTCCGGGATTGAAATCGGTCGCAAGCACGACCGCAAGGCCGGCCTCTATCATGGCGCGCGCCGGCGGATAGCGCGTAAGCCCCAGGTTGAAGACTGCCCCGGGCAACAACACCGCTGTGACACCCGCGCGGACAAGCGCTTCCATCTCCTCTCCCCCGATCCACTCCAGATGATCCGCACTTGCAGCTCCCAGCTCAGCCGCCAGCAGCGCGCCTCCGGAGAGACTCAGTTGATCCGCATGGATCCGTATGCCCAGGCCAAGATCTCTTGCGGTCCTGAGCACCCGGCGGGACTCATGAACCGTGAATACGCTCGCTTCGCAAAAGATGTCCGAGTACTCCGCAAGCCCCTCGGCCGCGACTCTCGGGAGCATCTCGCCGGTCACGATGCGAATGTACTCTTCACGAGAGCCGCCCGAGCCCCGGTACTCATCCGGAATCTCGTGAGCACCGAGAAACGTGGGCACGAGATCAAGAGGCGTTTCCTGATTCAGCCTCCTGATCACGCGTAGGAGTTTCAGCTCATCCGCTAGCGTCAGGCCGTAACCACTCTTTGCTTCGATGGTCGTAGTGCCGTGCGCGAGTATTTGCTTGATGCGCGGCAACGCCGACTCGAACAACTCCGCTTCGCTCGCCGCACGTGTTTTGCGCACGGTGGATCGGATTCCCCCTCCGCGCGAGGCGATCTCCTGGTAGGTTGCCCCCGCCGCGCGCATCTCGTACTCGTCCTCCCGGCTGCCGGCGAAGACAGGGTGCGTATGGGCGTCAATAAATCCCGGCAACACGACTCTACCCCGAGCATCTATCCGCTGTGCATCGCTGCTTGCAAGAGGCTCAACTTGCGGCGCGCGGCCGACTGCGGCAATGGACTCCCCGCGCACCAGCAGCGCACCATTCTCGATTATCGCGAGCTCGCGCATCTCCGCTCCGGTGCGAGCGCGACCGGGCCCGCGAAGCGTGACAATCTGAGACGCGCCCGTGATGAGAAGTTCGGTATTCATATCGAGGTTTTTGCAGAGCACCGCGTGAAGAGCTCCAATGAAGGCCTAAGAAACTGAAAGACCAGCCCAATGCCAGGGTGCGCGTCACGATTTTGCGCACTCACAGCCTGCCGTGGAATTCCCGGGGGAGTCACAGAAGGCAGAGTTGCCGCGGGGTCAGGCACTCGATTCCTCGATTCTGCTTTTCTTGACGGGGTCAGGCACTCGATTCCTCGATTCCAAGCGACGGATGACATCAAAATCGTGGAATCGAGTGCCTGACCCGTCACCCCGTCTCTGGCTTCTCGCGCAAAATCGTGACGCGCACCCCCAACGCCAGGCTCGCTACACTGCTTCAGCCGAGTGTGCTATATTGACCGGCGCACTTTGATTCATACACCAAAGCCGCCGCCGAATGGAAATCCAAATACGGAGGACGGCGACTGGCTTATTCGAGTGCTCAGCTGCAAGGAAGAGTGCGAAGGAGGAGTTCGATCATGCCGTTCACAAGAATGGATCAGGGGAGAATCGAGGACTGGATGCTCATCCGAGACGCGGTGTCCGAGCGCCAGGCAGGAATGCCAAAGATGGTCAAGAGTATGCTCGCGAAGCTGGAGGAGCAGGTGGACGGTTTCGCGGTCAATCAGTTGGAGCACGGCCTTCAGACTGCGACCCGAGCGCTCAGAGCCGGAGCTTCAGAGGAACTGATAGTAGCATCGTTATGCCACGACATCGGGAAAGCTATCTCCTGCGCGAACCATGCAGGCATAAGCGCCGAGATTCTGAAGCCCTATGTCTCACGCGAAACGTACGAGATCATTCGCACTCATCAGGACTTTCAGGGAAGGCATTATTATGCACTGATGGGAAAGGACCCTGAAGCCCGGCGGGAATATGTGAACGAACCCTGGTACCGACAGGCTTGCCAGTTCACCGATGAATGGGACCAGGCAGCATTCGACCCGGAGTACGACACGCTGCCCCTGTCGCACTTCGAGCCGTTGATCGATCGATTGTTTGGCCAGATCGCGCCGGAGACCGCACAAAGCGCGGGGAGCAGCCAGGTTTCCAGTCAAAGCAGCCCAAACAGCTATTGATCAATGTAAGGAAGAGAAGCTTCTCAGATTGGTCCCTTGCGGCGCATTTCCCTGTCGACTGCTTTCTATGCAGAACTAAGAACGAGAACGACAAAACGAGAAACGACAAACGACTCAAAACCTCCGCCTTTCGACGCTGGCTTGTCATCGCGCTAGCCACCCGAGAGCCGATGCGGTTAAGGACGAAGATCATTGTTGCTGTCTCGATCTGCGTGGTCTCCTTTTCAGCCCGGTCTCTGCAGGCAGTCGATCTCACTCCTGTGATGTATACCGCTGAACAACCGTTCGGGGGTCTCTCGCTGACTTACGACCAGCGTGCATCGTCGATTCTCGAAGGCGACGGCATCCTCGGGCCCTATGACATCGACCCCTCCCGAACCGTGTGGCTGGCCCAGGCTCCGGGCTATTCAATCTACCTGAGCTGGGTATATCGAATCGCCGGAAGAGGTTTCTTCAAGGTTCAGTTCGTTCAGAACGCCCTCAACTCCCTCTCCCCGATTCTGATCTTCTTAATCGCCGGCGCAATGCTCAGTTGGCGAGTGGGAGTTGCTTCGGGATTGCTCGCCGCGATCGAGCATCATTTGTCACACATCTCCAACTTTATCCTGCCCGATTCGATCAGCGCTCTGCCGGTGCTCGCTGGAATCTACCTCCTGGTCATCGCGACCAGGCTGCATCACAACTCCTACTGGGTTTGGGCAGGAGCCGGAGTCCTGCTCGGATCGGCAGCATGGTTGAGAGCCCAGACCATGCTGCTGGCGCCACTTGTTGCAGTAGTGCTGGTGGCGATTGCAGCTCGCCGCCTGCCACGGTTGAAGAGAGCGCTCCTGCTGCCCCTCGCATGCCTGTTGGTCATTGCCCCCATCACCATTCGAAACTACCTGGTCTACGGGGAATTCGTTCCGGTACACATCGGACTGGGGATTGTGCTATGGGAAGGGATAGCCGACGCGAGCGGCGATCGCTTCGGCGCGGTACCTCTGGATGTCGACGTGGCCGCTCAAGAGGCAGTGCTCTATAACAACCCGCGGTATGGGAGCACGTGGTCGTCGCCGGACGGCATCGCCCGGGACCGCGATAGAGTCCGAAAGAGTCTGGGCATCATCCTCGATCATCCGGCCTGGTATGCCGGTGTGATGCTGAAGCGAATGCGCGATATGGTGAAGTACTCGGCACACGCACCCCTGATCTACAAGATCGCCCAAACCCGGGCGCTCCAGCGAACGCTTCCAGTCAGACCGGAGTGGGAATCGCTCGCCGGTGACGATTCCAGCCTGACCTTTGGCAGAGCCATCCTCTGGACAAGGCCGGTGCTTCGGGCGCTTCAGAGACTGATCAAGGAGCCCATGGGCTATTTCATCCTGGTGGGCACGGCGATCTTGTTCATCGCCTCGTGGCGCCGGGCCCTCTTTTTGGGAATGGTGCCGATCTACTACTTCCTGTTCCAGTCCTTCACACATACGGAGTTCAGATATACCCTCCCGATGCAGTACTTCCTCTTTGTGCTTGCTGCTATCGTGTGGGTCATCCTGACAGGTTGGTGCCGGACAGGCCTGAGATCCCTTTCCAATCGATATATGAAGCGAGCAAACCCTGCCCGGCCCCTTGAGAATCGCCTATTATCGCAATGACGATATAGTGAGGGACTGGAATATCGCAATCGTGATATTCGCCTTTTCCTGAGCGGCAAGACGGTGTATATTCGGGTTATGATCAAGTTGATAGTTCGAAACCTGGCGGTCGCGGCTGGGATCGGAAATGCGCTGGTATTGAGCCGGCAGAGCGGCCTGGCCTATGCGATGTGCTACAAACTCTGGAATGATCAGCAGACGCGGATCGACCTGACCACCATCGACCGGCTATGCGATGTGCTTCGCTGCTCCCCGGGCGACCTGTTTGTCAGGGAAACGGCGGCGGCCCGTTCGAGCAAGAGCGCGGTGCGACCGACCGATAAGGCGCCCGCCGAAGCGGCATCTGCCGACTCGACCGGCTCCGTCACTGGCAATAAGTGCCGGCGCATCCGCTGGATCGACTAAACTGGGGGGGGGAACGGGACGCAGGCGACTTCAACCAGGTCAGGTCTACTCGCTCGTCCTGGCTATAGACCGCTCGAGGCAAACGTTCAATGATGGCGAAAGTGAGAGGCATTTTTCTTCTGGCGTTCTGGACGACTCTCATAGGACTTGTCGCCCCGTTCATGATCGCCGCCTGCCTTGTCACCGGAAACGAGAATGCCATTTACTCCCCCTCCCGTTTCTTCATTCGCCTGGGCTTAAAGCTTGTTGGCGTCCGCGTCGAGGTTCGTGGACTGGAGCACCTTGTTCCAAATCAGACTTATATCTTTACGCCAAACCACCAGAGCATGATCGAAGTGCCGCTGCTGATAACTTATCTGGGTCGAAACCCGGCTTATCTGGCAAAGAAGGAGGTCTTCAAGTACCCCATCTTCGGCTACGGCATTTCACTGATGGGTGTCGTGCCCGTCGATCGCAGCAACAGCGTGGCGGCTATTGAAAGCGCTCGGCTGGCAACAGAGAAGCTCCGGGCCGGCAAAGACTATGTTGTCTATCCCGAAGGCACCCGTTCGCCCGACGGCCGGATGCTGCCTTTCAAGAAGGGGGCGTTCATGATGGCTATCGAAGCTGGTGTTCCGATCGTACCGGTGTCCATATCCGGCAGCAGTACGATCATGCCCAAGGGGGAGGTCAAGATCCTGCCTTCGACGATCTACGTCACAATACATGAGCCGATCAATACGGCAGGCTATTCGCGAGCGAACATCTCGGAGTTAGTTGCCCGGACCGAGGCGAAGGTGCGCTCGGGTTTGAGTGATGAGGAACGCGGGAGGCAGGGGTCAGGGGCCAGGGGTCAGGGGTCAGGGGCCG
>DASYSA010000723.1:0-14782 GCA_036003885.1 Blastocatellia bacterium
ACAAACTCCCGCTATTCCGTCCTCGCCCCATCGATAGGCCTTCGAGCGCGCCTGGTCGTGAGGGAGATAGTTCCATGCGCTTCCGTCGGGGCTGTAGTCTTCCCGCACCGTGCCCCAGGAGCGTTCGCTCAGATAAGGACCCCACCGCTTCCAATAGGCCTTGCGCTGGTTGGACTGTTCGAGTCTCTCTTCCTCTTTGGTCACGCCATTCTCCTGGTCGATCAGACAGGGTTTCGGGAGTACGCGATGGGAATGGGACATGCAGCCGGACTCGCCATGATTCGGGAGTCGGCCCTACGTCTTCGTCTGCTTTGCTGCCGAGTCGCTCCCCCAAACGTTCCGTTTGAATGTACCACACACCACCCATCCTGGTCCTGGCAGAGAATATTCTTGATTAAATGGGCAACAGTGTTACAGTCGTGGAGCGGCACTGGATGACGTCCCCACTGGATCCCACCCCAAAAAACCGAGCCAGCATCTCCACTTGCCGCTGAGCTTATGACGGTAAAGATTCTAACCATTGAAAGAAATCCCTACAATACGATCACCTCAGTTTGATTTTCTGTCAGCGCTTGGAGGTCTCGGCATCAAGACGTTCAGGGGCAAGCTGGCCATAATAATGTGTGCCGTTGGCCTGATGCCGATTGTTGCGTTGGTGTTTATTGGGCGGGGTGGCTCGCTGTTCTTGTCGCTGGTTGCCGCGGGAGTGTCTGCCGCGGCGGCGATCGTCCTTGGGTTCTACGCTTCGCGGAGCGTGGAGAGATCGATAGCGATTCTGGTGAACGCTGTACGGGGGTTTCAATCGAGAGACAGCGATGTTTCGCCTGAAGCCGGAACCATCGACGGGTTCGACAAGCTGGCTCACGGCCTGAGTAGAGCGGCAGACAGACTGGATAGCCAATTGGCGGAGGAGAGAAATCGGAGCGCCGAACTCCAGCGAGCTGCAAAGGACACGATTGCTGAGGTGCGGGAGGGGACGACGAAGGCCGACCAGACGGCAAGGGCCTACCAGGCCCGTATAAGTCAACTCGAAGAAGCGCTGAATCGCTACATGGGACTCTTTTATGAGGCTCCCGTTGGTTACCATGAATTGGATTCGAATGGCTTGATCACACGCATAAACCAGACTGAGTTGAAGATACTTGGATACAAAGAGGAGGAGATGGTGGGCCGTCACGCGGCCGAATTCACCGGCAACCAGAAAGTCTCCCGGGAAAAAGTGGCTGAACTACTCACGGGCAAACTACCCGATGGAGCTTATGAGAGGATTTTCATCAGAAAAGACGGGATCCCGGTACCCGTGCTACTCGAACACAGGATCATCAGGGATTCCGACGCTGAAATAGTGGGCGTACGCACAACCGTTCAGGACTTGACCTCTCGCAAGAATATGGAAGAGGAGCTTGCCCGTGAGCGCGACCTTCTCCACACCTTGATGGATACGATTCCCGATTGCATCTATTTCAAGGATACTCGGAGCCGCTTTACTACGATCAACAAGGCGCAGGCCGATCTGATGGGAATCACCGACACCGGAACGGCCATCGGGAAGAACGACGCCGACTTTTTCGATGGAGATTACGCGCGGGAGGTGATGGCTGATGAAAGACGGATCCTGGAGTTGGAAATACCGTTAATCGGCAAAGTGGAAAAACTTGAGACCCGAACAGGTGAGGTCCGGTGGCTTTCGACGACCAAGGTTCCGATAAGGGACTCTAGCGGAGTGGTGGCCGGGCTGGTCGGGGTGTCTAGAGACGTAACCGAGGGCAAGGTCGCGGAGGCGGACTTCGAAGCCAACCTCGAAGAGTTGCTCACGCTTGTTTCCTCAGTCGCGGCCGGAGATTTGACGGGACGCGGCCGCGAGGGAGATGACACGCTCGGACGAATCGCCACTTCCCTAAACACGATGCTCAGTGATTTCAGCGGCGTGATCTCTCAAGTCCAGGAGATGGCGCTGACGATTTCAACAAGTTCGTCTCAGGTGCTTACGGCGGCTGAGGACATGGCCGCGGGAGCAGGTCGACAGGAAGAAGAAATAACGAATACGTCGAGCTCGGTCGAGGAAATGGCGGCATCCATGGCGCACGTTTCAACCCGTGCCGAATCCTGGGCGGAGGCGGCAAACCGGGCTCTTGGGGTCGCGCAATTAGGGGACAGCGCCGTGCGTAACACGTCCGAGGCAATCAATCGAATCGACGACGCTGTAAGAGAGACCGCACAACAGCTCGAGATGCTTGCGCGCCGAAGCACCACCATTGCCGAAATAATGGTCCTGATAGACGACATAGCCAAGCAGACTAACTTGCTTGCCGTTAATGCGGCTATCCAGGCGGCTCATGCCGGGGAAGCCGGCTTGGGCTTCAGCGTCGTAGCAGAAGAGATACGAAAACTGGCGGAACGGTCCGCTCGGGCTACTAAAGACGTCGACGTAATCCTCAGGGCGGTCGACAGGGAGGCCATAGCCGCGCTGACCGCGATGGCGAAGGGGACCGAAGTGGTCAGCGAAGGGATCAACCTGGCTGAAAGGGCCAGCGCTTCGCTGGAAGACATTTCAGATTCGGTTTCCAAGTTCACAATCCTCATGCAGGAGATAGCAGCGTCTTCTGAGGAACAGGCGGTTGCAGCGAGGAATATGGCTAATGCCATGCGAACCATCTCCACGATAGCGATGGAAACCTCAACCGGCGCCCAACAAACGGCCGCGATAGTGGAGTCGACTGCACATCTGTCTCAAAAGCTAAACTCAGCTATTTCGCAGTTCAAGATAAAGGGGAGTTCTGAGTTCTGAGTCCTTGAGAACTGAGAACTCAGAACTCAGAACTCAGAACTCAGAACTCTCTAGAAACCCTTTGTCGATAGCTTGATTCTAAGGATCGCGGTGTTCGCCGTTATATAGAGAACCGAACCATCGCCGCCCCAGCCGCAATTCGAAGTGGGCACCCCGGTCCGGATGGAACCCAGGTGTTTTCCATCAGAGCCGAAGACGTGCAGGCCACCAGGTCCCGTCGCAAAGAGGTTTCCCTGCTTGTCGATCTTCATACCGTCAGGGAGTCCAGGATTGTCCTTAACCCAGGCGGTCGCGTCGAAGAAGACGCGGGCATTGGAGAGTCTTCCGTCGGCCTTTATGTCGTAGGCCATCCATATCGCGCGGGTCGGATCAGAACTCGCGACATACAGTGTCCCTTCGTCAGGAGAGAGGGCGATTCCGTTGGGGGCCTTGATCCCCGCGGTAAGAAGCGACAATTTTCCCGCTGGGGTCAACCTGTACACGCCGCAAAAATCGAGCTCCCTGCGTGGATCTTCAAAGGTCTTGGGTAAGCCATATGGCGGATCGGTAAAGAACAGGTCACCATTCGACTTAAAGACCAGATCGTTTGGGCTGTTGAGTCGTTTCCCTTCGTAGCGATCCACGAGCGTTGTCGTGCTGCCGTTTGCTTCAATCCTCGCAATGCGACGATCGCCGTGCTGGCAAAGCACGAGCCGGCCGCTCGAATCAAACGTGAGACCATTCGAGCCCGGCTCACGGCCTTCGAACGGAGCCGAGCCGCTGTATCCGCTCGGCTTCAGGAAGAGGCTCGTACCTGCGCCTTCCTGCCACTTGATGATGGAATTGCTCGGGATGTCAGAGAAGAGGAGGTACCCGCTCTTGCGGTCCCAAACCGGACCTTCGACCCAGCTGAAACCGTCCGCCAGCTTCTCCACCACAGCATCGGGTGGCACTAGTTTGTCGAAGCGCGGATCGAGCCTGACGATCTTGATGGTTGAGGAGGGTGAATCTTTCTGTTGAGCGATTGTTTTCTGCATAAGCCTCACGCTTGATAGTAAAGCGACTGCGGCCACAAGGACCGTGAATGCTCTCCTGGAGATCATCGAGAATCTTCCTTTCTTTGTCACTGGTTATTCGACGAGCCTTTCGATCAAACGGCACTTATCCGCCGTTGAGCCTTCAGCAGGAATCGGCACTATTGGAAGTGTAGCTCCCCAAGCGTACATCTCATCCAGGCGATGCCCGCAACTCTCCAGCGGGCCGCAGATGGCGATTGTATCAACCATTTCGTCGGAGACCGCTCTTATCGCATCGCGCCGCCGGCCCGATTGCCAGAGCTGCCGAATCGCGTCGGCCTGTGTAGAAAACCCGAGACGGCTTAGCGCTGCGTGGTAGTAATCGCCCATCCCACCCACATAGTAAGCCAGGGGCAAACGCGCCGCATCGTTCGATGCCGCCACGTTAATGAAAGGCGCCACCTCGATCTTGCTCATTTCGCGTCCCACTGATTCAGCTCCAACGGTAATCTCGGCGATCCCATCCGTAAGTCGCTCGCGCGGCCACAAGGTGGGCAGCCATCCGTCGGCGAGGCGGCCCACTTGCCGCAGCCCCTCGGGCGTCAGGGCCGCGACGTAGATCGGGATGGCTGCGCGCAGAGGCTTGAACCCCAGCTTGAAGCGCCGCAGTTTGAAGCATTCACCTTCAAAGTCCACACACTCCCCGGCCAGCAGGGCGCGGATGATTTGAACAGTCTCCTTGAGCCTGGTGAGTGGCTTATCGTACTGGATACCGTGAAAATCCTCGATCAATCGAGCGCCGCTCGTCCCTAGCCCCAATCGAAACCGGCCTCCTGAGATGTCGTCAATTGTTGCCGCGCTCATCGCGATCAAGGCCGGGCTTCGACTGAAGACATTGATGATTCCGGTTGCAACCCGAATGCGCTCCGTGCGCGACGCAAGTTCTGTCAGCGTCGAGAACGCGTCTCGCTCCCACGCCTCGGGCATCCAGAACGAGTCGTAGCCGCAGGCGTCGGCCGCGCGCACGCATTCGATCAACTCGCGCCTGTCAAATCCGCGCTTGTCGAATCCGGGAAGGCGGCCAAGATAGAGACCGAGTCTTCGTGGCATATGGGTACGCACGCTTCCAGCGTGCCCATCAGTAACGTGTGCCTCCCCTGGGCTGCACGCTGGAAGCGTGCGTACCCAGATGTGATCATTCCGCGACCGCCTCGGTACGTGACGACCATCTCTTGATCTTGAGCGCTGAGATCTTGATCATCGGACGAGACTCGATTGCCATTGAGCCATACTGGGTGTACTTCTCTCGCAGCAACGAAACCGCTCGCATGTGCTCTCCCAGGGCATCGCCGGGTTCGAGTATCTCAGCCAATCCGGAGATCAGCACGTAAATGAGCTTGCTCCAGTCCTCCGAATACTCGTCCATAACCAGCGATATCTGCGGGTTGGCCTCGATATTACGCACTCGCTTGAGCGACCGAACATCCGCGCTCTTGGGCTTTTCGTCGAGCGGCGAATAAATATTCTCGCCGTCGAACGCATAGCAGATGGGAACGACCACCGGGCGCGCGCTCAGGCTCGCAGTCGCGAGGTGCGCGATCCGTTGATGCGTGACGAATGCTCGCGTGTTATCGTCCATTACCTGCTGCAGCCCTACCGCGATATCTCCATCAACTGCTCCATCCTGATGAGAGCCATCTCGACGCTCGCCGACTCGATGAAGCCGATCTCCGGAGGCGAGTGCACGATGCAGGTGACGCCGGCATCCCGCAGTCTTTTGATGTCTTCGCGAATCTCGGCCAGCGTGCCCATCGCAGGCCGCCGCTCATTTGGTGAGGGCTGATCAAAGACGACGGTGAAGGCACGGAGCACGACTTCCATGGGTCCCCGCCCCTCGCGCGCGGCAATCTCGTTAAGAAGTTTGATGGACGCTTCAAGCGCCTCGAAGCTCATGATTCCGGCCGGGTTCCAGCCAGAGCCGAATCTGGCGGCGCGTTTGAATGTGTAGTCGCCGAAGCCGGCGATGTAGATGGGAGGATGCGGTTTCTGAACGGGCTTTGGCCCAACCATGGACTCGGGGATGCTATAGAACTCGCCCTTGAATGCTATTGGGTCCCTGGTCCAAAGGTCGATCAGTGCTCGCAGGAACTCATCGGCCAGCGCGCCGCGTCGCTCGAATGGCGTGCCGGCAGCTTCGAACTCGTCGCGTGACCACCCAACGCCTATGCCCACCTCGACCCGTCCGCCCGAGAGCACATCGAGCGTTGAAATCCTTCGAGCCAACTGGATAGGAGTGTGGTAAGGCAGCACGAGCACACTTGTTCCCAGGCGGATTCTGGTCGTGTGAGCCCCAACGAAGGTCAGCGTCTCGAGCGGATCGAGAACGTTTTGATAGGCGACTGGAAGTTTGCCGTCAGGCGCGGCGGGATATGGTTCCTGGGGACTGACGGGCCAAAGGAGCCGTTCGAGCACCCATACTGAATCATATCCAAGCTCTTCGGCGCGGACGGCTACACGTATCAGGTTTTCGGGTGAGGCCTGCGGCCCGAGCTGAGGAAGCGAGATACCGACCCTCATTTTTGGAGTTCCTTCCCAATGGTGATGAACCGGACCGCTCCACGTTATTGAGTTTGAAGTTGGAAGTCAACGAGAAAGAAATGCGAAATGCGAAATGCGGAATGCGAAATTTCGCATTTCGCATTTCTCTTGGCTTGCGGCGAAGCCTGAGTGACTTCGCCGCAAGGATTGGTTTCATAACGGACAACTGACAACGGACAGCTGAGAACTGTCGGAGACTACTTGACCCAATAGAGTCGCAGCTGAAATCTATTCTCGGTGCGGTCAGGCTCGCCCACGCCGTGCCTGAAGATGAGGTGTTGGTATTCGGGCGTTACGCGAAGCTCATTGTGAAGCCACACATTCAGGTACGCCGTTAAGCCGGTCATCTCGTTGTGGTCCAGGTTTCGAGCCGGGTCGAACCATTCATACCGGGCTCCAACGACGCTGATGTCATTCACGACCCGGATCATGGCTTCGCCGAAAGTGCCGAGGCTCGTGAAGTGACCTCCCGATCCGATAGTGTCTCGGCCCCGCTGGATGCCATAGAGGAAGTTGACCCTCTTGATTGGGTACCCGACATAGATGCCGAGCCGGTCAAAGTTGTTCTTGAAGAATGGAAGATTGGACAGATCGATCGGCTGGGCAGCCGCTTCCAGGGCGGAGACGCCGGGACCGACCGCGATCGAGCGGAAGGCCATCGGGTTATTGGCGAAGCTCAGTCTTCTCGAAATGTCAGCGAGGTCGCCGGGTTGCGGCAGCGCGGTTGCTGCAACACCGGTTCCCGGTGGAAGTAGATCGAGTCTAGGCAGGTACGACCGGCCGTTGTAGTACTGCACCGAGAAGTTGCCCGCCTGGTGGTGCAGAATCTGATTGAAGAAGAAATTGAAGTCGGGACCGCCTTTGTTGGATTGAGGCAGAGCGGTAGTGACTGGATCCCTTCTACCAAAAGGTTCAAGTTGGCCGTCTTTGTCCTGTCTGATTCTTATCCCATCAGTTATCTGTAACCTGATGGTGCTTCTCTTGTGGTAGTAGCCTACCGAGCCCCCGGCCTGGTGGAAGCCATCAGGCGTGAAGAAAGTATCCTGATTGAAGTTGGCGCTTTGAAGCTCATGAATGAAGGGCCGGGTGTCGCACACGACATAGGCTTCCGACCCACCGAAGCCTTCCTGTGGATGGGGTACCCCGCCGCGAATGTCGATGAACTTGTCGGCATTCCCGTAGGTGAATCTCAGAGTGCCCTCTACTCTCTCGGTGAGCTCCGTTTCATTGGACTCTTCGGGCCAAAAGGTTACTTTTAAGTTCGAGGAAAAATACTTCGAAATAGGGGCATACCAGAGATACCCTTCGGCCGCGAAGAGTCTCACTTTTTGGGTTGTGCTGGTTTCGGAGCCGACAGATGTGCGGACTGCGTCGTACCTGGGCTGCAACCGGAAGCCGATGTAGTCAGTCGGCTTGAAGGGATGATCGCCGCCGGCAGGCTTGCCGATCTCAGTGGGCATTCGAAATCCGGCGGCGCGAAACTGATAACCGGTCTCGTTGAGGCGAGGCGGAGAAGTATGACACGTGGAGCATGGCACTCCATACCTGCGAGCGAACATCGGAATCGCCTTTGCCTCCTTCTTCTCAGCGTGAAATGCGAGCGCGGCCAGGGCGACCCCGGCTGCAACCACACTCAGCTTCTTCACATTGTTTCTCAGTGCAATCATGCTAGGTCCTCCTCCCGATTGATTATGTAAGTGACGGGCATTACTATTCCAAACCGGCCACACCTTACTTGACGGCCAACGAAGTCGGCCGGCAGTCGATGGCTGAACTACGAGTGCGGAACAGTGACGCCGCACGTATGTAGATTCGGCTTAATCACAGGGACGGGACTGGCTCTGGATATCTTTTTAGCGCCCTGGTTTGCCGAGTCTTGTAACCCTTTATGTCACCCTACGGCTCAACCACAAAGCACCCAATTTGATCTTGGAAAAAGCAACCTCTACGGGTTCGGCAACAATGCGGAATGGGTTTCAGGGCGCAGCCCTTGAAGACCCTGACGCCGAACTAACTGCTACCGACGCAAAAAACAAAACTACAAAACAACAGGTTCAAAGAATGCGTGGGCCCGCCCAGTAGGGACGGGGAGACCCTACGCGGGTTTCATCACTTCTTTGCCAACGAGCGAATGCGCGCCACTACGGCGTTGATCTCGTCGTCGGAGAGCTTGCTCTTGAACGAGGGCATGAATTTGCCTTTGCCGTTCTTTATCGTTTCGGCGATCTGAGCATCGGTGTGCGACCTCTGCCAGTCGGCAGTGGTGAGATCGGGTTGCCCCTTAGACTTCCAATTCGGAAGCCCGGCGCCATCTCTCCCATGACATATAGCGCATTTGCTCCCGAACACCGCCGCACCATCAGCAACTGATGGGGTTGTGCGGCTTGACGCCGCAGTTGGTTTGCCGAGCAGCGCAAAAACGCTAAGCGTCACCAATGCCGCTGCTATCGAAGCCTTCAGAATCCTCATGTGCTATGTCCTCCTGGGTTTTTGATCGCTGATCTCTAAAGGTCTGGTCGATGTTCGAAACTGCTCAGAGCACCTCGGCGCCTCTTCGAGTCAGCACTTCTTGAGCCGCGCCGACGCGGTCTTCATCCCCCGCGTCAACTACGACTACCGCCTTACCATCTGCAATCGCGCTATCACACTCCTCTGGTAACGCGCGCCGGAATAATCGGGCTTCGAAGACCATTCGCCCCAGGGTTGAAACGATCGCGCCCAACGCAGTCATCTCGAATACGATTATGCCGAAGGCCCACGGTGCTACTATGGGCATCCCCCCGGTTACCAGATTCATGCTCCTTGACGTGACAGCGGTGAGGCCTACCGCCGCCATCGCCCCAATCACCCCGCCTGCTATCGCAAAAATTCCTATTCGGCTCCGTTTGCCATCGAGCCCTTTCTCTATCTCGCCGTGTATTGGCTCGGAGGAGAGGAGCGCGACCGATCCCGAGGCGAATCCCTGGCGCCGCAACTCTTCAGTTGCTCCCATTGCGTCCGCGGCCGTGGTGAATATCGCCAGAACTCTGTTCGCCATTCTCTTCAATCTCCTGTAGCGGTAGCCGTTTTAGGAAGTTTGAGCTTGTGTTGAGTGGCCCCTGGAGGTGCGGGCCCGCGCCCCTCCTTGTATTCCCAGACCGCGACTATCGGGAAGAGTTTGGTAAAGACCGCATACAGCAGCACGAAGTACCCGAACGTTCCCACCAGCAGGACTACTTCGACCCAGGTTGGCTTGTAGCTGCCCCAATTGAAACTCAGCCTCGGGTGAGCGAGCGTCGGCACGATGATCAGGAATCGCTCCATCCACATCCCCGCTACAATGCAGATCGACGCGATGACCGTTCCCGCTATTGTCCGCAGCCGCTTGAATGCAAGTATTGGCATCGGGATCGCGAAACAGCACACGACCATTCCCCAGAACATCGGGGAATACGGCCCGCTCACCTTTGACTGAAATATTGCCTTCTCCGAGGGCTCGTTGCCGTACCATGTTGTCAGGTACTCAGCAAAGGTGAAGTAGAACCAGATCATGCTCATCGTCAGCAGCAGCAGTCCAAGATTGTTGAAATGCAGGGGACGCAGGTACTCCTCCAGGTGAAACACCTTTCGAATAATCGCCATCGCCAGTATCAGCGCGGCTATCCCCGAAAATATCGCCCCGGCCACAAAGTAGGGCCCGAAGATGGTTGAGTGCCACATCGGCTGGATCGCCATCGCGAAGTCCCACGACACGATCGTGTGCACGCTCACTGCTACCGGAATGATGATGACCGCCATGATCTGTACGGCCTTCTCAAGACGGGCCCACTGAAGCTGAGTGCCTTGCCACCCGAGGCTCAGCAGTCCGTAGATCTTCCGTCGCAGGCCGCGCGACCTTGCTCGCACCAGGGCCAGATCCGGAATCAGCGGCAGGTAGAGGTAGATTACGGAGCCAAGCAGGTAGGCGTTTATGGCGAAGAAGTCCCACAGCAGCGGCGACCTGTAGTTGGGCCACAGGCCTCTCTCGTTTGGATATGGCGCAAGCCAATAGAACAGCCACGGTTTTCCAAGGTGTACGATCGGGAACATGGCGCCTATCATCAACGCAAAGACCGTGATCGCCTCGGCGCAACGTGTGACCGGTCTGCGCCACTCGGCTCCCGTCACGCGCAGTATTGCGGATATCAGTGTGCCCGCGTGCGAAATTCCGATCCAGAAGACGAAGTTGGTTATGTCGAAGGCCCAATAGACGGGTCTATTCAGGCCCCACACTCCTATCCCGCGAGACACCTGGTAGGCGAACGCGAGGATCCCTGCCAAAAACACAAGGCCGCTGACGACGACCGTGATGATCCAGCCGCGCCCGGTCTTCATGACGGGCCGCAGCAAATCGCCATTGATCGCGGCATCGCTCGGTTGGTCGGAAAAGGTTAACTCTTGACTGTTCATGCTCTTACCGTAGCCGCCTATTGTTTGCGTCTGAGGTCCAAACCAGTCCGGGGCCACGCGACTTTCCGACCTCAAATCTAGGTGTCGTCTCTTCTGCTCAAATAGGTCACTCGCGGTTTCGTCCCAAGGTCTTCCAATAACTTCGTCCCACGACTGCTTCTGGATAGGCGGGCGACTTCGCTCGTCGGATCTGCCATATTGCCAAATGACATAGCCTTTGTCGGGCATGATTGAACGCAGGCGGGCACGACGTCCCCATCGGAGACCGGACGCCCCGCGTCCTTTGCCTTCTCCTCGCCTTTTCGAATCCGTTGTATACAGAAGGTGCACTTCTCCATCACGCCCGTGGTGCGCACGCTGACTTCCGGGTTCAGCGATTTGGACAACGGATCAGGCCACACCGGGTCGAAGAAGTTGAAGAAGCGCACGGTGTAGGGACAGTTGTTGGCGCAATAACGCGTCCCGACGCAGCGGTTGTACACCTGGGCATTCAAACCCTCTTCGGTGTGATAGGTCGCGTACACCGGGCACACCGGCTCGCAGGGTGCCTCGTCGCACTGCTGGCACAGCACCGGCATGAAGCGCACTCGAACGTCGGGGAACTCGCCCTCAAAGTATCGTTCGACGCGAATCCAATTGATGGATCGGCTGCGCGCGGATTCTTCAGGACCGGCAATGCGTATGTTGTTCTCGGCGTGGCAAGCGACTACACAGGCCTCGCAGCCTGTGCAGCGGTCGAGGTCGATCACCATTCCCCACTGCGGTTTCTGAGTCTGTTTTGCCTCTGTTGCAGTTGTCGTTTCACTCATCTCTTTATCTCCGGCCGCTCGGGAAGTGATGTGCCGAACCGAATGAGTTGTCCTTCATCGCTGACTCTCGAGACTCTGGCTCTGATTGCCAGTGCTCCCGCCGTCGAGTTTGCAGGAAGCGGACTGAGCAAGGCCGCGTTCACGCCTCTCTTTCCAGCATAGCGGCCGAACCCCTCATGGCCCTGGCCGTACGGCATTGCTATCACCTCCGGCCGAATCGGGGGATACAGCACCGCCGGCGCCCTGACCGATCCCTGGGAGGTATGCACTTCGACCATGTCCCCATCGGCAATGCCAAGGGAGCCGGCAGTCTTCGGGTTAATCTCAACCCAACTTCCCCAAATGACGGAGGTCATCGGGTCCGGCAGTTCCTGGAGCCAGGGTAGGTTGGCGTGCTCTCCCAGGCCGAGCGTTGCGTGCTCGTACACCAGCAGCTCAAGTGGAAAGTCGCCTTCTCCTTGCTTCTTTGACAGAAGACCGTCAATCTCAGCCACGACCTCGCTCGAACGAGTTGAAGATTCAGTTTCGGGGCCATGGTCATCGAACATCGGCTCGCGACCCGGAGTTGCAGCTCCTCGCGGTGACCCTTCGGCGATCCAAACACCTCGTTCGGCGAAAGCTGTCCAGAAATCTTCGGGAGAGTCGACGGTGATTGAGCTGCCTGGGGCCTTCGCCAGTTCGGCAGCAGCCCGCCTGGTCATTTCTTCTGCCGATCCGATGGGCAACTGAATCTCAAGCTGCTGGCCAACCTCAATCAGGACATCTGCTGTCGGGCGCGTGTTGAACTCGGGCTTAACCACCGGTTGCATGAGACCGACAGCCGGCTCACCCTTCCACGAACTGGTCGGTCTTAGGTCCCAACTTTCGAGGAAGCTGTGATCGGGTAAGATCAGGTCTGCTAACTGGGCGGTCTCATCCTTGAATGAGGAGAAGCTGACGATCAACGGGATGCTGTTGAGTGTCTCCGCCGTCCACGGTGAAGAGTAGGCCAGGTTCAGGTTATGGATCAGAAGTGCGCTGATTTGGCCGCCGGCCAGGTTCTTTCGGGTGACCGGCTTCCAGATAGCCGGTTTGGCAGCCCGCCATTTGGCAAATGGGTCAATCGAAGGGCCCACTTCGAGGAGCACCCCTCCTGGCTTGTTCCGGTTGCCGACAAGCTCATTCAGGAAATGGATCGCCTTGAAGTTTTTGAGGCTCGCCTCGGCGTCTGTTCCAGTCTGAACAAGCGTCGTTCCCCAACCGATCGCCAGCGCGGGCTGTGATGCCGCGAACTCGCGGGCGATCCGGATGATCGTTTGAGCCGGGATTCCCGTTTGCTCTGCGGTCGCCTCCGGCGCATAGCGTTCGAGCTTCGCCTCGGGCGACGTGGCGCTCCCAACTTGGGAGGAGTTCAAATCCGGCACCTGCGCGGGCAGCGGCGAACTCTTCATCAGGCCTTCACGAACTATGACCTGAGCTATGCCGAGCGCAACCATACCCTCGGTGCCGACCTTCGCCGGCAGCCACTCGTCGGCGCTCGCTCCCGTGAGCGACATTCGGGGTTCGATCTGGACTAACTTGCCGCGCGCGGGTGCCCGGCGAAATTCGCCATAGGCGAGCGAGTACATAACCGGTGAATGCCACGTCTCCAGGAATCGAGCACCGAAAGAGAGCAGATATCTGGCGTAGCCGATGTCGAAGGCGGGAATTCTTCGGGTCTGGTAAGCGGCTTCGTAACCAGAGAGAGTCCATTGTTCGTTGAACATCTCCCCGTCGAGAAGCGAAGTCGCTCCGTACGCGGACATCAGCGATTCCGCCGCCAGACCGGTAACGCCTGTGGCGTCGGCGGATGCGTAGACAACCGAAGCGGCCCGGTTCTGCGCTTTTATTTCGCGCAGCTTCGAGGCGAGTGCGCCTATCGCCTCATCCCAGGTGATCTCTTCGAACTCTGGTTGCTGTCCTCGATTTCCCTTTCGTCTCAAGGGGGACCTGATGCGGTCGGGATTGTACAACACTTGAAGTCCGGCCTGACCCCGAGCGCACAGAGCGCCCAGGTTGACCGGATGGAGTGGGTTGCCCTCAATCTTGTTTGCCTTGTGCTCTCGTGTTCGAACTGCGATGCCGCAGCCGGCGGGGCACATGCCGCAGACGGTTGCCTTCGAATAGTCTATGCCGGGTATGTACTCTTCGTCAGGGATGAGCGCGGGAATCAGTTTCTCTTCCGGATGGCCACACGCACCGAGCACTGACGCGGTTGCCGCGCCGAGGCTGGTCAGGATAATGAAGTTACGGCGTTTCATCTTGGCTGTTTCTCAGCGCGGTGAAGGTCGAACCCACGGTTCTAACTGTTCACCATTCGTCATTTCGTCATCGATGACAGATGTAGCAATCCACGCTTGCGCCCTTCTCGCGATGACAGTCTATGCACCAACCCATCGTTTGGTCCACCTCTCGGCGCATACGATGCATCTGCCCAACCTGGCCGTGACAGGCAACACAGTCCAGCCCGGCCCCGATATGTGGCTTATGAGTGAAGAAGACGTTAGCCGACTTTTCCATCCAGTAGACACGTTTCCAGGGCGGTTCGGCGCCGCGCTCGAAGGTGGCTGTCAGCTTCTGCACCTCCGGGCTATCGGTCCTGATGCTCTCATGGCAGGCCATGCAGGTCCTGAGGCTTGGAATTGTGGCGTGGCTGGATTTATCCGCGTGTTCGTGGCAGAAGGCGCATTCGAGTTGAGGGCCTTCCTCTTTGGTGAGGTGCTGCCAGTGATCGAATTCAATGGGCTGGACGGGGGCCCGGCCGCCGGCAAAAACCTGCATTAGCAGCAATCCACCGGCAACGATCGCTACTGCCATCATCGACGTGATTTTGGCGAGTCTCTTCATAGAGTCGCTGCCGGGACGCCGTGAGTAGACAGCATCCGAGGCCGAGATTCAATACACGTTAGTCGTTCACTTCGTCAAGGCAGGGAGAGGGGGCCAACTGCAACAAACACTGATACCCACAGGCGATTAGGCATAACGCCTCACCGGGATTCCCGGTTAAGGAGTCCACACACGTCGACGAGTTACCGTACGGACGGGCAACTCAAACGTACGAGAGACACCCACATGTGGTTGCCTGGAAAGTCGCCCGTGAGGTCTGCGCTTCCTTGAAACAATCTCAGTTAATGCGCTTGTTCGTG
>DASYSA010000724.1:0-6604 GCA_036003885.1 Blastocatellia bacterium
GATTGTCGGCCACGCGCCGTCAAAAAAGCTTGCCCAGGGTCGCTCATCGGTAAGGCGCAACTGGTCGAAGCTCGAACTGGCAGCCCAGGCTGCGAGCGTAGTGCTGGTTTTGTGGATCGTCTTCGGTTGGCGCATTGCGGCGACGAGCCATTTGTACTACATCTGCTTTTTGCCGTTAACCTGGATTGTTCTCAGGCACGAGCGGCAAGGGGCTTCTCTGGCAGTCCTGGCCACTAACTTCGGAGTCTTATTGTCACTGCGCGGTCTGCAGTTGGAGTTCGTCGAGCTGGCGAACGTATTGCTCTTCCTGGAGGTGTTGTCCATAAGCGGGCTGGTTCTGGGCGCGGTCGTACATGAAAGACGGCAGGCCGAACAGGCTTTGCGCCGTGGTGAAGAGCGCTACAGAGCATATCTTCAACAGAGATCGGAGGGCATAGCTCGCTTCGAGAATGAGCGGCCGGTGCTCATTGATCTACCTGAAGAGGAACAGATTCAGCTGCTGCTTCGGCACAGTTACCTGGCCGAGTGCAATAACGTGCAGGCGAGGATGTATGGCTTTGCCGGCGCCGAAGAGATGATCGGCTTTCGACTGACGGACTCGATCGATCGCTCCAAACCTGCCAACATCGAGAATCTCCGCGCCTTCATCAGGTCCGGTTACCGGCTTGCCGATGTCGAGTCGCAGGAATTCGACCGCCACGGCAACACCCGATACTTCCTCAATAGCGCCATCGGAATTGTTGAGAATGGGGCGCTGGTGCGGTTTTGGGGAACTCAACTCGACATCACCGACCACAAGAGAGCGGAGGAAGCGCAGCGCGCTTCGGAGGAACGCTTCGCTCGAGCCTTCAATGCCAGTCCTCTTCCAATGACGATCAGCACCGTCCAGGAGGGACGGCTTATAGATGTCAATGCTGCGTACCTCCGCGCTTCAGGCTTCACCCGTGACGACGTGATTGGCCGCACTTCGGCCGATCTCAATATTTGGCCGGCGCCCGAAGACAGATCGCGATTCATCGACCTTTTCAAGGCCAACGGAGCAATCAGCAACGTTGAAGTAGCCTTCCGCAGCAGGAAGGGAAAGCTCCGCACCACGCTGCTGTCCGCCGATGTCATCGATCTCGACGGGGAGCGGTGTGTGCTGATCGTTGCCAACGACATTACTCAGCGCAAGCGGGCAGAGGATGCGTTACGTAAGAGCGAGATGCGATTGGCCAACGCTCAACAACTGGCTCACATTGGAAACTGGGAAAGCGATCTCAAGACCGGTCAGCTGTACTGGTCGGATGAAACCTATCGCATTCTGGGCCTGGATCCAGAGTCCACTACGGCAACGGACGAGACGTACTGGAACGCAGTCCACCCTGAAGACAAGACTGCCCTCGGCAGACTCATTTCCGAAACGCTGCTGAAAGGAAGGGTCTATAGCGTCGATCATCGCATAGTGCTGCCCGACGGCTCCGTGCGGGTAGTGCACGCGCAGGGCGAGGCCATCGTCGATAAAGACGGGCTCGTCGTTCGGCTGGTCGGCACCGCCCAGGACATAACCGAGCGCAAGCAGATGGAGGAAGCCCTGATTGCAAGCGAGGCGCGGTTCCGTCACGTCTTTGAATCGAATATGCTCGGGATTGGTTACTCGGGAGCCGGCGGCGTTATCACCGACGCGAACGATATCCTCCTGAGGATCCTGGGCAGCACGCGCGCCGACGTTCTTGCAGGGTTGGTCAATTGGAGGGAGATTACCCCAGCAGAGTATGAGGATCTCGACAAACGGGCAATCGCCGACCTCGCAAGCACAGGCGCCTTCACTCCGTATGAGAAGGAGTGTGTACGAAGAGACGGCGAACGCGTTCCGATACTCATAGGCGGGGCGCTCCTGGGTGGCTTTTCGGATCGCGCTGTCTTCTTCGTTCTGGATATCACTGAGCGCAAACGGGCCGAACAGGTACTGCGGCAGTCTGAGCAACTCCATCGCACGCTCTTCGAGCGCAACCTCGCAGGCGTTTATCGCAGCACGCTCGATGGGTGGATCCTGGAGTGCAACGATTCGCTCGCGAGAATACTGGGGTATGAGTCGGCTGAAGAGATTCGATCCCGCCCCGCCGCCGATCTCTACTACGATCCGGCAGACCGCGGAAGGTTTATCGAAAAGATCTCCGAACATGGAGCGCTTACCGATCTCGAGTGGTGTATGAGGCGCAGGGATGGGAGCCCAGTGTGGGTAATCGAGAACACCATGATCCTGGACGCCGGGGGCGACGTTTGTATTCAAGGAACGCTGGTTGATATCACTGCTCGCAAGCGAGCCGAGGAGGCGTTGCGCGAGAGCGAGGCGATATTCCGCACCCTCGCCGACACAATCACGGCGGGAATCTTCATCTACCGGGGAGAGCGCTTCATCTATGCCAACCCGGCAGCTCAGACGATCACCGGCTATTCGCTGGAAGATCTCTTGAGCATGAACATGTTCGATACCGTCCATCCCGACCACCGGGAGATGGTGCGAGGATTTGTGCAGGCTCGACGGGAGGGACGGCCGGCGCCCTCACAGTACGAGCTCAAGATTGTAACAAAAACCGGAGAGCAGAAATGGGCAGACATGACCGCGTCCGCCATCAACCATCAGGGTCAGCCCGCAGTCATGATCACCGCTTTCGACCTGACCTACCGGAAACAGGCAGAGGAAGCGCTGCGTGAGAGCGAGCGCAGGTTGCGCGCCGTGCTCGAGCATTTGCCGGTGATGGTCGCGGATTTGGACGAAAACTCGGCCCCTGTCTTCTGGAACCGCGAGTGCGAACGAGTGACCGGTTACAGCCCGGAGGAGATGTTGGGCAACACGAAGGCACTGAAGCTGCTCCTTCCTGACCAACAGTATCGAAAGGACGTGCTGGCCGAACACGCGCGACGGGCTGGAGAGTATCGAGACATGGAGACACAGATCGTCTGCAAGGACGGCAGCATCAGAACTCTTGCATGGTCAAACTTCGCCGGGCGCGTTGAAATCGCCGGCTGGACTAACTGGGGAGTCGGCTTCGACGTCACCACGCGCAAGCAAGCGGAGGAGGGTCTTCGCAAAGCGGAAGAGAAGTACCGCAGCATATTTGAGAACGCCGTCGAGGGGATCTACCAGTCTTCACCCTCGGGGCAGTTCATCACGGCGAATCCCGCGCTTGCGCGGATCCTGGGCTACCAGTCGCCTGCAGATCTCATGCAGAATCTGACCGATCTCCACAACGGACAATACGTCGAGCCCGGCCGGCGCGTACAGTTCAGGCGATTGCTGGAAGAGCAGCCCAGTGTTGTCGGGTTCGAGAATCAAAGCTATCGAAAGGACGGTGGTAAGATCTGGATTTCAGAGAACGCTCGTGCCGTTCGCGACAGTTACGGTGCGCTCCTCTACTACGAAGGCACCATGGAAGATGTAACCAACAGAAAGCGGGCTGAGCAACGACAGGTGACTCAGTTCGCAGTCACCAGGGTGCTGGCCGAATCGGCGACGCTCGAGGATGCAATACCGGAGCTGCTTAAATCCATTTGCACGGAGTTTGAGTGGGAGACCGGCGTGTTTTGGCTGGCAGATACAGAGTTGGAGGTCCTGCGACTCGAAACTGCGTGGCAGATTGCGTCGGGAGGCAAAGCTCTCCAGGAGAGTTGCCGGCGAGCGACTCTTTCGTTGGGCGAGTGCCTTGCCGGACGCGTATGGTCAAGTCGGACGCCGCTCTGGAACCCCGACGCTCCAGGCGACTCCGACCACCCTGCCGGCGCAAGGGGGGTGAGAGGCTCGTTTGGATTTCCGATTCCGGTCGGAGGCGAAGTCTTCGGGGTGATGGAATTCCTTAACTCCGAGGTTCGCGAGCGTGATGACGACCTGTTGAAGATGGTGGCCGATATCGGAAGCCGCATCGGTCAGTTCATCGAGCGCAAGCGAGCGGAGGATGAACAGACTCGATTGCAGTCCGCAATCAGGAGTGCCGCAATCGAGTGGCAACTGACCTTCGATGCGATCGAGTCACCGGTCCTGGTACTTGATCTTGATGGACGGGTCCGGAGATTGAACCGAGCAGCACAGTTGCTCTCGGGCAAGGCTGACAGCGACTGCGTCGGGAGTGAAGTCGGGCACCTGCACAGCGGCGAGCCGTGGCAAAGAATTACAGAAAGCGTCGGCGTGGTGCGGGTAAACCGCTCCGCCGTCTCAGGCCAGGTGGTGGACCAGAGCAACGGCAGAAGCTGGGACATCGTTGCAAGTCCCTTCCTTGCGCCTGGCGAGCGCGACGAATGGGTCATAGCAGTAGCCCGCGACGTCAGCGGGATGGCGGAGCTCCAGGAGTCTCTGCGCCGCAGTGAGACGATGTCGGCGATGGGTTCCCTGGTGGCCGGGGTTGCGCACGAAGTGCGAAACCCGCTGTTCGGGATTTCGGCAACTCTCGACGCCTTCGATGCTCGCTTTGGAGCGAGAGAAGAGTTTCAGCAGTACACAAAAGTTCTGAGAGGAGAGCTCGACCGCTTGAGCCGCCTGATGCAGGACCTGTTGGACTACGGTAAACCGGCGAGCCTCAACCTCTCCGAAGGACGCATGGAAGCCGTCGTTGCAGAGGCGTTGCAGATTTGTGGCCCGATGGCAGAGCGGTCGCAGGTCTGCATGGTGAGCGATTTCAACTGCGATCTACGTCCGGTTCGCATGGATCAGAGGCGTCTGGTGCAGGTCTTTCAGAATCTTTTAGAGAACGCGGTTCATCACTCGCCTGCAGCGAGCACCGTTACGGTCGATGCCGAAGAGGTCACCATAGACCAGAGGGTCTGGATCGAGTGCTCCATCAAAGATAGCGGTAAAGGCTTCCTGGTTAAGGACCTGCCCAGACTTTTCGAGCCTTTCTTCACCAGGCGCAGGGGAGGAACTGGATTGGGGCTGTCGATAGTCCAACGAATCGTGGAACAGCACGGCGGCCATGTAGGTGCGGCCAACAGGCCCGAGGGCGGCGCAATAATATTACTAAGATTTCCGGCGGAGTGAAGCTCGTTTCTCGTTGCTCGTTGCTCGTCGCTCGTTTAGGAACGCGAAGGCTCCCTTTGTACGGCCTGCGACAGGCACAAACGAGAAACGAGCAACGAGAAACGAGCAACGAGAAACGAGCAACGAAACAGGAGCCGTTCAGTAGATGCCCAGAAACAGAATCCTACTCGTCGACGACGAACCCGGCGTCCGGTTTGGTATGCGAGGTTTCCTGGAGAGCCACGACTACCAGGTCGAAGAAGCCGAAACTGTTGCCGAGGCTGAAGAAGCCTTTCGAGCTTCGCCGCCGGATGCGGCGATTCTCGATTACTCGTTGCCTGACGGCAATGCTCTTGATCTGTTGCCTCGCCTGAAGGAGATCGACTCCGGCGTTCCTCTCGTGATTCTCACCGCGCACGGCTCAGTAGATCTGGCGGTGCGCGCAATCAAGGAGGGCGCCGACCACTTTCTAACGAAGCCTGTCGAGCTTCCAGCACTGCTGGTCATCGTCAGCCGGCTGCTCGAGAACCAGCGCAACCGACAACAACAACTCGCGCGAAAGTCCCGGCAGATACGCGAGAGGATCGACCCGTTTATCGGAACGAGCGGTGCGATTCGCGAACTCGCCGATCAGGCGACGAGAGTCGTGGCCAGCGACAGCCCCATCCTTATTAAGGGAGAGACCGGAACCGGCAAAGGAGTCCTGGCCGCGTGGCTACGCGACAACGGGCCGAGAGCGGAGGAGGCGTTCATCGATCTGAACTGCGCGGGGCTATCCCGCGAGCTTCTGGAAAGCGAACTGTTCGGGCACGAAAAGGGAGCCTTCACCGGGGCGGTCGTCTCAAAGCAGGGGTTGCTTGAGGTCGCTCACAGAGGGACCCTCTTTTTGGATGAGATAGGTGATATGGATCTCCAGGTCCAACCCAAGCTGCTCAAGGTGGTCGAAGAGAAACGTTTCCGTAGACTCGGCGATGTGCGCGATCGGCGAGTCGACATCCGCCTGCTGTCGGCGACCCACGAGGACCTCGGCGTGTTGGCTCGGGAAAAGAGATTCCGGAGCGACCTTTACTTCAGGATCAACACAATTCCTCTAGTCGTTCCGCCCCTGCGCTCACGCATCGAAGACATCCCGGTGCTGGCGCAGTATCTACTGGGTCGCATAGCCCGGCCGCGAGGTGATGTGCAACTGTCGTCCGATGCGAACGACGCGCTGCAGTCTTATCACTGGCCCGGCAACATCCGGGAACTGAAAAACGTTCTGGAGCGCGCCGTGCTGCTGAGTGATCATCAGGAGCTCACCAGAAATGATCTGCGTTTCGACCCGTCTGTAGCCGCTGATCACCAGTCTTCGGACGATTCGAGCCTGACGCTTCAGGAGATCGAGGAACGACACATTCGTAAGGTGCTCGAACTGGAACGCGGACGCGTGGACCGGGCCGCAATACGCCTGGGAATTCCTCGCAGTTCCCTCTACCAGAAGATCAAAAAGTACCGAATCATTCCGTCCAAAGTCTAGAATCCTGTCCACATCTCAGACGATTCCCGATCTGTGCGAATCCCCTTACTCGCGGTTCTCCGGCTTTTCACTGATAGTAATGATCGCGTTCGCCGCTC
>DASYSA010000725.1:0-10176 GCA_036003885.1 Blastocatellia bacterium
TGCTCCGATGACCAGAACTGCTTTTGCCTGAAATCTCATAGAAGTACTCCATCGAACCTTCTCATTTGTCGCTTACTGAAAAAGCCAAAAAATCGAGATACGATATACAAATTCTCGCCCTGCTGAATTGGCCTCTCCCGATCTCTTCGGCGTATTTCCCTGTGGCCCCCACGGAAACGGCTGGATGACAAAGCCGCGTCGTGACTGATGCGAAATGACAGCACGATTATACACGTCCTGCCTGCGATTGTCATTGCATCCGGCAATTGCTGACGCAGCATCCGAAGCAGGTTTCGCGATGATGTTCATCCCATTCAGATGTGGAGCGGATGCCGCTTTGGGCCAGCGAGAATTGCCGAGACCTTTACCGCTACTGTATACTGGCTGTCGATTCTTAATCCGGCCAATGCTCCGGCGAAGGACCCTCGAAATGAGTAAGGTCAAAGATGTTATTGTCTCGATCGCTTGCGCCCTTTTGATTCCCGGCCTTACCGGGCAGTCGTCTATTCGGGCGCAGTCAGGCGATGTTGAGCGCGCTCTTGACCGCGCAGTCCAACTCCATCAGGCCGGCGATGTTTCCGGAGCGATTACTCAGTATAGAGCGATTCTTGCACTGCACCCCGGACGTATGGATGTGCGGTCGAATTTGGGCGCGGCTTACGCGCAGCTCGGGCGGTTTGAGGAAGCGATTGCCGAGTATAAGCAGGCGCTGGCCAATGACAGCCTCAATGCCGGGATTCGCCTCAACCTCGGATTGGCCTTCTACAAAGCGGCGTATTTTTCAGAGGCGCTCAGCGAGTTCGAGCACGTCGTTGCCGCTCAACCCGAGAACACCAGGGCTATTCTGCTCCTGGCCGACTGCCACCTGAGGCTGGGCGAAAACAAGAAGGTCATCGCCTTGCTTTCGCCGCTTGAGGCGAAACTGGGCGATGATCGCCTCCTTGCCTACGTGCTCGGCACCGCGCTGATCAACGACAAGCAAGTCGAAAAAGGCCAGGTGTTGATCGATCGGATCTTCCGTGACGGAGACACGGCAGAGGTTCGGGTGATGATGGGTACGGCGCAAATGATGACAGGTAATTATCAGGCCGCGCTGAAGGAGTTCGAGCGCGCCCTGGAGATGAATCCGCGATTGCCAACCCTACATGCGCTCTACGGAAGGGCGTTGATGCCCGTCGGAGATACCGAGCAAGCGTCACAAGCTTTCCGCCGCGAGCTTGAGATCAACCCCAACGACTTTGAATCGAATCTCTTCCTGGGGATCCTGCTCAGGAAGGAAGCGAAGGAGGACGAAGCCCTCGGATACCTTCGGCGCGCTGCTCAGCTGCGCCCGAACGACCTCAACGCTCGTTACCATATCGCCGCCGTTCAACTTGCGAGTGGTAAGATCACCGAAGCGCAAAGGTCGCTCGAAGCCATCGTTAAAACCGCGCCTGAGTTCGTTGAAGCACACGTGCTGTTGGCAAACGCCTACTACCGCCTCAATCGAAAAGCGGACGGCGACCAGCAACGCTCAATTATTCAGAAGCTGGATGCTGAGCGGCAGGAGCGTCAGCCGGGCGCTCAAGAGGGAATTGGTGACGCGTATGGCGGAGTGAAGTCGCCACAGCTACAGGACATTCCTAAAAAGCCATAGGTATTTCGTGACTGCCTTGGGAACTAAGAAGCCAATTTACACATTGATCGTTGCAGGGATGATTCTCGCGTCATCCGGTTCGGTGTGCGCACAGGCGCAGTCCCGGCCGAAGGGACCGCAAGCAACTGGAAGAGCAAAGCCCTCGGTCCAGGCGAACGCCGCATTCAACAGCCTCATTGGGCGCGGCAATGAAGCCCGAGAGGCCGGGCGGTTGGACGAAGCGGTTTCTCTGTATACGCAAGCCCTCCACATGCGCCCCAGTTGGGCTGAAGGCTGGTGGTATGTGGGAGCGATTCACTATGACGCGGATCGTTACCCGGACGCGCGCGACGCCTTTCGCAGGCTTGTCGCTATCGAGCCTAAGAGAGGGCCGGCCTGGGGGATGCTGGGTCTGTGCGAGTTTCAGACCCGTGAGTTCGAACGCGCCGTTGTTTCGCTTCAGCGTGGGCGGGCTCTGGGGTTTTCCGGGAATCAGGAACTCACGTCCGTGGTTCGGTATCACACCGCGATTCTCTACATTCGGCTCGAACAGTTCGAGGTTGCCTTTGATATTCTGCGAGAGTTCGTCCGCGAGGGGAATGAGAGCGCCAAAGTCGTCGAGATCTTTGGGCTGACAATGTTGCGGATGTCATTCCTGCCGAACGAAGTTCCCCCGGACAAGCGAGAACAGGTGCTGATGGCTGGGCGGGCAGGGTTCAGTATGGCCGCACGGCGGATGGATGAAGCGCGCAAGGGGTTTGACACACTGCTGGCCCGTTATCCCGAAGCCCCCAATGTCCACTATGCTTTCGGCGTTTACCTGCTCAATCAGGATGCAGACGCCGCCCTCGATGAGTTCCGACATGAACTGAAGATTTCGCCCTCGCACGTCCCCGCGATGCTGCAAATAGCATTCGAGTATCTCAAGCGAAACGAGTATGAGACGGCGCTGCCCTGGGCGGAGAAATCAGTAGAACTCGCGCCGCATCTGTTCCCCGCTCGCAACGCCCTGGGCCGCATATTGCTCGAGGTGGGACAGACGGATAAGGCCATTATCGAACTGGAGGAAGGGGTCAAGCTGGCGCCTGACAGTCCGGAAATGCACTACGCGCTCGCACGGGCCTACACGCGTGCCGGGCGAAAGCAGGAGGCAGCGCGGGCACGGCAGACTTTTACGCGGCTCGACAAACTGTTTCGCACTCAGCGTGAAGGTGTCCAGCCGGAAACAGGGCCCGACGGAAATGAATCCAAACCGAAGCCCCATTCTGAGCCACGGAACTGAATCGAGAGTGAGGAGAAGTTCTGCTCACCAACCAATGGCCCGAGAGGCGGAACCGAGTGTCCAAGGTAAGACTATTGTGAAATACCTCCTGTTACTTACAGTGCTGGCAACATCGGTTGCTGTCAGTCAGTTGCTAGCCGCCCAGGTGCGTGAGGGGACTCATTCGGAGAAAGCCCTCGTGAAATTTGAAGAAGTGCCGCCGACCGTGAGCAAACTCACCTGGGTGCATGACAACGGACGCTCGGAGGCTCGTCATTTGCCCGAAACCTGCGGGGGTGGCGGGTTGTTCTTTGATTACGACAACGACGGTTGGCTCGACATCTACCTGGTCAACAGCGGCCCGTCCGATTTCTTCATCCCGAAGACGGCGATCAGGAATGCGCTTTATCGGAACAATCATGACGGCTCATTCACCGACGTTACGGAAAAGGCGGGCGTGGCGTGCGGACAGATGGGCCATTTCGGCATGGGGGCTGCGGCGGCCGACTTCGACGGCGACGGCTGGCAGGACCTGTACGTCACCAACTATGGCCGCAACGTCCTCTTCCGGAATAATGGCAACGGAACGTTTACGGACGTCACCGATAAGGCCGGAGTCGCCGCGCCTAACTGGTCAACCTGTGCGACCTGGTTCGACTACGATAACGACGGCAAACTCGATCTGTTTGTGTCGAGCTTCGTGCAATATAGCGCATCAGGCAGCCTCTTCTGCGGCGACAATCGTCTGGGCCGCCGTTACTACTGCATTCCCCGTGTGTTCAAGCCGCGACCCAGCTACCTCTTTCACAATGACGGCGGAGGCAAATTCACCGACGTTAGCAAAGAATCGGGCATCGCCGGAGCGCTCGGCAAATCGTTCGGCGCCGTGGCGACAGACATTAACAACGACGGCCTCATAGACCTGTTTGTCGCCAATGATACAGTTGCCAACTTCATGTTCTTGAATAAAGGCAAGGGTAAGTTCGAAGAGATCGGCCTTGCCTCGGGAGTGGCATATAGCGATTCCGGCAGTCCGCGTTCGGGGATGGGCGTGGATGCAGCCGACTACGATGGCGATGGCTGGCAAGACCTTTTTGTGGCCAACATCGACCAGGAGCTCTTCAGTCTCTATCACAACCAGAAAGACCTGAGCTTCATCGACAAGCCGGGTGAGATCGCGCAGGCTACCCGTTTGCTCAGTGGATGGGGCTTGAAGTTCTTCGACTATGACAACGACGGTGATCCCGACCTGATTCTGGCCAATGGACATCCCGATGACATGGTCGAGATTCAGTCCTTGAAAGTGAAGTACAGGGAGCCCCTGTTGTTGTTCGAGAACGTCGACGGGAAATACAAGAACGTGACTGCCCAGTCGGGTGAGGTCTTCAAGAAAACGTTCTCCGCGCGTGGGCTTTCAGTTGGCGACTACGACAACGACGGCGATCTTGATGTGCTGATCATCAACAACGGCGAGCCCCCGGTGCTCCTCAAGAACGACGGAGGGAGTAACAACAACTGGCTTGGTCTGCAGCTCGTCGCAACGAAAAGCAATCCCGGCGCGGTCGGCGCAATAATTACCTGGCAAGCCGGAGGCATCAAGCGCAGCCGATTCAAGACCAGCGGAGGCAGTTACCTCTCGTCACACGACCCGCGCGAGATTCTGGGCGCAGGCAAAGCCACAAAAATTGACAGCGTCGAGATTAAATGGCCGAGCGGCAGAGTGGACAAAATTCCCAATCCTCCGCTCAACAAGTACATCAAGGTCGTAGAAGGCGGCGGAATCCAATAACGTTTCGGGTTTTACGTTTTGCGTTTTACGTTCAACTATCTGAACCAATTCTTGTCTGTGGGCGTTCCGGCTTGCCGAACGTAAACCCTAAAACGCAAAACGTAAAACGTTCCTCCTACAGATTCCCCTTCTTGTGCTGATTGACTATGTACTCGCAGGCGCGAACGGTCAACGCCATCATCGTAAGCGTCGGATTCTGGCAGCCTTGAGAGACAAAGCAGGCTCCGTCGGTCACGAACAGATTCTTCACGTCCCAGCTCTGATTGAACTTGTTGAGCACACTCTTCTTTGGGTCACTGCCCATGCGCGCCGTTCCGACTTCGTGTATGCAGAGACCGGGAGTGCCCAGTCGCTGGTTACCGAAGTGCACTTCGAATCCTGCCTCATGCGCCATTTCATTGAGGGACTCGAACTGGTCGCGGGCCATCGCACGCTCGTTATCGGAGTGGACACAGTCGATGTGAGCGACCGGAATGCCCCACGCGTCCTTGACGTCTTTGTCGATTGTAACCCTGTTCTCAGCACGAGGAAGCATCTCGCCGAACGCGCCCAACCAGAAGGGAGGCGCGTCCTTAGATTCGCGGACTGCCTTCTTGTAGGCCTCTCCGAAACCGGGAATCGAGTTCATAGTGGTCGGCAGCATCCCCCTCTGAACAGTGCCCTGGATCCCATAGCCCCTTAGAAACTTGGACGTCGGCTCGGTGACGTTTCGGAACTTCGGGATATAGATCCCGTTGTTCCGGCCATCGTCAAAGTTGTAGCGATAGTTTTCCAGCCCGGGAACTACTCCCCCGACGCTGATGGCGTAGGTGTGGTCCATCAAGTAATGTCCCAGCACACCCGACGTATTGCCCAGTCCTTCCGGATGCTGTCGAGTGGCGCTGTTGAGCAAGAGGCGTGTCGATTCAATGGTAGAAGCGCAGAGTACGATTACTTTGGAGAATACTTCGAAACTCTTTTTTGTATGCTGATCGACGAAGGCGACGCCTTTGGCCTTGCCAGTGTTCGTGTCGACTATGACGTGACTCGCCACAGCGTTTGTCCTGAGTGTAAGCCTTCCCGTCTTCATCGCCGCCGGCAACGTCGCCACGGGGCTGCTGAAATAGGAACCGGTCGTGCAGCCGCGCTCGCAGTGGCCGCAATAGTGACACTTGGCGCGGCCGTTGTGGTTCTGAGTGAGAATAGCTGCCCGCCCAATCGTCAGACGGCGACTCGTCCATTTCTTTTCTATAGCTTTCTTCAGCTGCCACTCGCCACAGGTCATGTTCATGGGCGGCAGAAACTTGCCGTCAGGCAGCTGTGGCAGATTCTCGCTTGAGCCGCTGATCCCGACGAACGATTCGACCCTGCCGTAGTAGGGCGCAAGATCGGCATAGGAGATCGGCCAATCCTCGCCAAACCCGTCGCGGCTCGCAGCCTTTAGTTCATAGTCTGAGAGGCGATAACTCTGGCGCCCCCACATGATCGTGCGGCCGCCTACCTGTCTGCCTCGGATCCAATCGAAGGGCTTACTTTGTGCAGTAGTGTATGGGTTGTCTTTGTCGTCGACGAAGAACTGATGGCCATACTCATTGCAAGCGTAGCACTTGCTTTGAATCGGCTGGCGCTCGCGATAGAGATACTGTTGATTGAGGCTGTCCCGGTACTTCATCTCGTAAGGCCACTTGTGCTCGGTGAAGTCCTTCAGCGGGTCGAGCTTTCGGCCAGCCTCGAGAACGATCACCCGCATCCCTCTCTCAGTCAGTTCCTTGGCAGCGAATCCCCCGGTCGCGCCGGAGCCAACTACTATGGCATCGTAAATCATCGTCTTGAGCATGAATTCCCCCTAAAGCAAAGTACGCAAGCGCCCCGTCTGCTGTAGTAAAGCGATTCTCTTCAGGAGAGTCGTTGAGCTGGAGAGAGCCTGTAGTCCCTCCGTAGCCGCCCTGATCGGAAAGCCTCAATGCCTATCCAGTCAGGGCCACCCTACAGGTCACTGGCGCGTCAGTAGTTCCGCTGTTTCGTGGTCAAGAGCCGCCGTCGGCGTTGCCCGGACTAGAATCACCCAGAAGCTTGCAAATCAAACTCAGCGCATATCTTATCGGTGACAGCGCGCCAGGGTCAAACAATGAGGGAGGTATTTTGTGAATCCATGGAAGAGGGAGTTGGCCCATTGAAACCGGCGATCCTCGGCCATTTCCAGGGTGGATACCCGTCCGGTGAGGCAAAAACCTTTTTAATATGCCTGCTAGACGTTGATTCGCCAATCTGGTACTATGGCGACGTTGGTTGCAGCAGACTGAGTGCTGTTGCATTTGTTTCACCTTGAGGAGCGACCTGCTGTTCGGAGAGCGTTTGACCTGTCTTTCTCAACCTCTTTCCCTAGAGGCCTCGGAAGTTCCTTCTAACCAGTTTCAGGAGACACATGAGCAAAAGAATCTACGTTGGAAACCTGTCGTATCAAACGACAGATGTCGACCTCACCAACCTGTTTGAACAGGCGGGTCCGGTCGAATCGGCTAACATCATAACGGACCGTGACACGGGCCGTTCGAAGGGCTTCGGTTTTGTGGAGATGGGCAACGAGGATGCTGATAAGGCAATCGCGCAGTTCAATGGAGCCGAGCTCGACGGTCGCACGATAACGGTCAACGAAGCACGCCCGCGTCCCGAGCGCACGGGCGGCGGTGGTGGCGGTCGAGGCGGCTATGGTGGTGGTCGTGGCAGCGGCGGCGGCGGTGGCCGCGGCGGCCGCGGCGGCTATGGGAACCGATACTGAGAGTCGCTGCTTTAAGGTAGAGACCAAGGAAGCCCGGCGAATCTGGCGAGGGAGGATTAGCCGCCCAGGCCCGAACTCGCCGGGCAACCACATACTGAAGTTGGCGATCGGAAGGTTGCCCTCTAGAAAAGGAAATCATCTGAAATACCGGAAGCTGCTGACTGCCGAGAATAACACGATTACCTTTTTGTTAAATCGCACAAAGCAATCGCGCCTCAGACTGGTCGTCCCGCCGCAATCCAAGAATGTCAGCCACGCGGTCACTCGAGACAAGGCGGGCTCAAGCTCATCAACTATAAGAGAGGTTAAGAGAGGTTAGGTATGGCCGTACGCCTTTTTGTTGGGAATCTTCCCTATGATGCCACGGAGGCGGATCTGAGAGAGCACTTCTCCGCAGTTGGTCCGTTGTCCTACGTATATCTTCCGACCGATAGAGAGACCGGTAAGCCGCGGGGCTTCGCATTCATCGAATACGCTGACCGCGCCCAGGCGGAGGAGGCTATACGACGTTTCAACAATCAATTATTCAAGGGGAGGCCCATCGCGGTAAACGAAGCCCGTGCGAAGGAGGATCGACCGCGCACCGGCGCGCCTACGCGCTCGTTTGAACCTCGGCCTGCCTGGGGCGCTGAGCCCCCGTCCGCTGAATCTCAGCAACCTGGTGGAAAGCCCACCCGGAACTTCGGCCCGGACGCTGCACCTCGCCGCAAGGGGAAACCCGCGGGGCGCGGCGGGAAGGCAGAGCGAGGTCCCAAGGGGCCGATACGCGAACATAGCCGCGGCCAACTCTCCTGGGTGGGAGATGATGACGCGCACGAAGAAGAAATAGTGCCCGACGAAGACGCTGCCGAGGATAACTTCGCCAGCCGAGTCGATGACGAAGACGAATAGGACGAATAGAAGGTTGGTGGTTCACTCAGTTTGTTAGCTTCTAAACAAGCTTCCGGGTCTGGGCCCCTGGAGTGGCAAAGACACAGCGTCGTCGCCGGGGATGTCGGGATCCGGAAGGCCACAGACCATAAGACGCAATTCATAAGTCGGAAGAACAGATTTTAAGGATTCAAATATGGCAAAGAAATCGCGACCAACATTTCAAAAGCGCGAAAAGGAGAAGGCGCGCCAGCAGCGCCAGAAGGACAAGGAGGTCCGCAGGTCCGAAGCCAAGGAACGCCAAGGCGTCAGGGGCCCCAGACTCGAAGGGGAGGACCCGGACATTGCGGGCATTCGCCCAGGCCCGCAGCCATTGCCGGAGGATTGGGACTACGTCAAGGAGAGTGAATAGACGCTCGGGATCAGTAGCTCTACACGTCCCGCACGCGCGCAAGCAAAAACATGTTGTCGATCCGTAATGAGCCGACGCGGAGACCAAAGCACAGATTAAGCGGTGTTGCTCGCAGGAGGCAGAGAAATGGGATCCGGCAGTTCAAACTGGAGCGCCGGCGGAAAACGGAAGCTGGCCTGGATCGTTTTGTTGCTTGCTACCGCAGGCGCGTTGGCAATGGTTATAGCGCCCGTCATTATCATCTTTCCATTCCGCGCGCAAACTCCCGACGGACTTCGGATGGCCCTGACCTTACGCCAGTGGTCGCCGATTGCGGCGCCGGCTGCTTCGATCCTCGTGGTGCTCCTCATGGTGTTCCTGTGGCGGGGTTCCCGATGGTGGCGAAAGGCCCTGCTGGTCATAGTGTTCCTTCTAACTCTCCCTCCGGTGTGGTTTGCTCGTCAGAACCATTTTGAATGGATGTTCAATCCGCTCGTGAACCCTTCCTATGCCGGCGCAAGCGAGGCCGATTTCATCGACAATACTGATTATGTAATTGCGGTTGAGCTGAACGGCGACGCGGCCGCTTATCCGATCCGCCAGTTGGCTTATCATCATGTCGTGCATGATAGTGTCGGGGGTGTTCCCATAGTCGTCACCTATTGAACGCTCTGCCACACCGGTCTGGTGTGGGAAAGCGAAGTCAACGGCCGCAAGCTTAACTTTCACCTTGCCGGCATTAATAACCAGAACTTCATCATGCGAGACGAGGAGACCGGTACCTGGTGGCAGCAGGTGTCCGGAGAAGCCATCCTGGGGCCTATGAAAGGCGCTCGACTCAAGCTGGTGTTTCACGATGAGCTGCAGTTTGCGACCTGGAAGCGCGAGCAGAGCCGGGGACGTGTGCTTCGTCCGGATCTGGGAGTAGTCGGCAACTACGAGAAGGCTGATTGGGAAGATCATATCGCCAAGTTTCCAACGGTTACGCCGACCGCTCCTGACGAGCCTCTTCCGCAGCGCGAGTTGATAATAGGGATCACGATCGGGGAAAGTTCGAAGGCATATCCTCTCGCCGCGCTCACGGCACAAACGCCGGTGCTCGATAACGTGGGCGGCGTTCCGATCGTGATCGTAGTTGGGGACGACAAGAAATCCGTCAGGGCTTTCGAGACGAGGGTGGATGGCAGGGCGATGGAGTTCTTTGCCAGACCTGATGCCTCGCCTCTTCGTCTGGTAGACAAAGAAACAGGCAGCGAGTGGGATTTTACGGGAAGGGCAATCAGCGGACCGTTGACCGGCCGCAGCCTCAGCAAGATAGCCGTCTTAGCCGACTACTGGTTTGACTGGAAAGCATATCATCCAGCCGCCGACATCTACCGATAGCGCGGCTTCCAGAGATATCACAGCACAAAATGTTTGTGGACTCGGCGTGTCTTCTACGCCGAATCCACATGCCTTCAGCTTCAAAAAACCAGCTTCAGTCCTATTTGAA
>DASYSA010000726.1:0-14013 GCA_036003885.1 Blastocatellia bacterium
CGGCCAGAGCTGCCAGAATCTTGTTGTTGACCGACTCATCGGTCTCGGCGTAGTACTGCCTTCGCTCCGAATGCCCGATGATTGCATACCGAGCGCCGGCCTCCCAAATCATCGTCGCCGAGACTTCGCCCGTAAAAGCACCAACTCCCATCTCTGCGGCAACGTCTTGCGCCGATACCTGAACGTTGGACCCTTCCAGGCGGTCGGCGAGCGGCTTTATCGCGGTGAACGCCGGTGCGACGACAATATCACAGTGAGTCGCCGCGACAACCAACGGCTTGAGCGCCTGAGCAAATTCGACAGCTTCCTGCACTGTCTTATACATCTTCCAGTTTCCGGCGATGAGCGGTCTTCTCATAAGTTTTTATCGTGGTTTCAGTCGTGAAAGGTCAAGTTGGTATTTCTGGCGGTTCGCCCTTGCCGTCACTTCCCCGGGGGTCTCTCCGCCCGCGACAACAGGATATTCTTTCGGGTTGACGTGCCAGTGGATTTGACCTCTATTAGAGCCTCACTGCTCTTGCCCTTCTTCAGTTCCCATTTGTAGTACTCGTGATCCCGGGTGTTGCTGACAACCGTCCAGCCATTCTTCTTTATCGCCTGGTCGTAGAACTGGGCAATTCGCTCGTAGGTCGCCACTGTTTCGAGCATGAACAGCCCCGCCTCAATTCCGTTTATGGGTCCGATCTGAGCATAGGTTCTGGTCGCCCGTGGATAGCGAGGAAGGTCTTTGAACTCACCCGTGTTCTGATCCAGAAACGGCGGCGGCTTGATCTCCGTTGAGCGAGAGGCGGCCGTGGATTCGCCCTCCGCTGGAGGAGGAGGGGGAGGAGGAGGCGGCGGCGGCGGAGCCTGCTGGTCTTCGCTGCCGGGAGACGGAGCAGGCTCAGCAGCCGTATCCGCAGGTGACTGCTGTCTGGCTCGCTCCCGGGACTTCTCGGTTTCGCTGGGCGGGACGTCGTTGTAGGCCGGCTTGTGTTGACAAGAGAGCGAAAAAAGAGCTGCCACGGTCGCCATCAAAAAAACGAAGCGGATACAACGTCTGCGAGTCACCTTAGCCTCCATCCTATTTATCAGTCAGGGCCGCGACACCCGGCAATACATCTCCCGCCAGAAACTCCAGGGAAGCGCCTCCTCCGGTAGAGACGTGTGCGATGCGGTCGGCCACTCCGGCTTCGGTCACTGCGGCAACCGAATCGCCGCCGCCGACTATCGCAGTCGCACCCGATGCCGCAACGGCCTGAGCAAGCGCCCGAGTCCCTTGATCGAAGGGCGGGTGTTCGAACATACCCATCGGGCCATTCCACACTACTGTCTTCGCTCCTGCAACTCTTGCTGAAAACTTGCCGATCGTGTCCGGTCCAATGTCCAGCCCGGCCTCTCCTGTTGCAATCTCTCGCACTGAACAGGTGCGGGGCACAACCGACTTAGGATCGGAATCCCACGCAGCTTTGTCGACAACGAGGTTGTCGGTTGGAAGCAGAAAGTCGACGCCCCTGGTTACGGCGCGCACAAGCAGATCTCGCGCGATATCCAGCTTAGCGTCTTCAACCAGCGAGCGGCCGGTCTCGACCCCCTGAGATTTCAAGAATGTGTACGCCATGGCGCCGCCGATCAGAATCGTGTCGGCAGATTTCAGCAGATTCTCGATCACTCCGATCTTGTCGGACACCTTGGCGCCCCCGAGTATCACAACGAACGGCCGGTCGGGATTCTCGATTGCGTGGCCGAGGTAGCGCAGCTCCTTCTCCATCAAAAACCCGGCTGCCGACTGGTCAACGAAATGAGTAATGCCTTCGGTAGATGCATGGGCGCGATGGGCTGTGCCGAACGCATCGTTTACGTAGACATCAGCCAGTTCGGCAAGCTGTCGTGCGTACTCAGGATCGTTCTTCTCTTCGCCTTCGTTGAAGCGCAGATTTTCCAGCATCAGCGCTTCGCCATCGCCGAGTGCGTCGACCATAGCGCGAACTTCGGGACCTACGGAGTCTGGGGCAAGCTTCACCTCTTTCCCGAGCAGCTCCGAGAGTCGCCGAACCGCCGGTTTGAGCGAGTATTTCGGATCCGGCTTACCCTTGGGCCTTCCCAGGTGCGAGGCCAATACCAGCCGCGCGCGGTGATCGAGGGCGTATTGGATGCTCGGAAGCGCAGCGCCAATACGAGTGTCGTCGCCAACCTGGCCGCTTTCATCCATCGGAACATTGAAGTCCACGCGCATAAAGACGCGTTTGCCGGCGAGGTCCAGGTCGGTGATCGAAAGTTTTGGCATAGGAGGAATCACTGATGCGTGATCCGTCTTCAATGGACAGGCGTTCCAAGGCAGGCTTGTCACACCAACGTCACAGCCGCTCATCACTCATCACTCAGCACTCATTACTCATTACTCATTACTCAGCACTCATTACTCAGCACTCAGCACTCAGCACTCCTACAGCCCCTGCTCCACCAGGAACGCAACAAGATCAACCACTCGGCATGAGTAGGCCCACTCGTTGTCGTACCATGAGAGCACTTTGATCAGCGTGCCGTCGACGACGTTGGTGTACTCCGCATCCAGGACCGAGGAGTTGGAGTTCCCGCGAAAGTCTATGGATACGAGCGGCTCTTCGCAGTATTGAAGAATCCCGTGTAACGGCCCCTCGGCTGCCTTCTTCATAGCCGCGTTGACTTCGGCCTTGCTCGTGCTCTTGTCCACTTCGACCACCAGATCGACTATCGATACATTCGGGGTCGGGACGCGAAGCGCGAAGCCGTCGAGTTTTCCTTTGAGCGCGGGCAGAACAAGGCCGATGGCTCGCGCGGCGCCTGTCGTGGTTGGAATGATCGACAGCGCCCCTGCCCTCGCTCGCCGCAAGTCCTCGTGCGGCAGATCCAGCAATCGCTGGTCATTGGTGTAAGAATGGATCGTGGTCATCAATCCCTTCTTGATGGTGAAGGTTTCGTGCAACACTTTGGCGATTGGCGCCAGGCAGTTCGTGGTGCATGAGGCATTCGAGATGACATGGTGTTCCTTCGGCTTGTATGCACCCTGGTTAACACCGAGCACTATAGTTACGTCCTCGTTCTTGGCGGGAGCCGAGATGATTACCTTCTTTACCGAATCGTGAAGATGTTTGGCCGCGTCGTCACGTTTTGTGAACAGACCGGTTGATTCGACAACCACCTCTGCGCCGACCGAACCCCAGTCGATTTTGCCAGGGTCGCGCTCGGAGAAGACGCGAAACTCGTCGCCGTTCACAGTAATTGTGTTCTCGCCGGCTTTGATGTCTGCGTCGAGATTGCCGAGCACCGAGTCGTACTTGAGCAGGTGAGCCAGTGTCTTTGTGTCGGTGATGTCGTTAACCGCGACAAAGTCGATGTCGCCGCGATGTATTGCCGCGCGGAATATATTACGCCCAATTCTGCCGAACCCATTAATACCAACCTTGGTTCCCATCTGTAGACCTCCGTTCAAACCTCGCCATAAGTCCTTCGCGCGTCGCCGGACGCGCCTCGAGCTAACGAACGAACTTAGCGAATGGCCTCAGCGGGTGTCAAGGCAAGCCACAGGACACAAGAAGAATTGCGAATTTCGAATTGCGAATTGATCAGCCCACGAGCGATTTCACCTTTGCCACAATTGCGCTGCGGTCAATGCAGTAAGCGGCCAGGAGCTCCTCCGGCTTGCCTGAGCGAGGGACCTCGCGAACCGCCAACTGATGAACTCTGATTCCTTCGGGCGCCACTGCGCTCGCCACAGCGTCTCCTATGCCTCCCCACGCCGAATGATCTTCGACTGTGAGGATCAACCCATGCGTCTCTTTTCCCGCCGCCCGAAGAGCGGCTTCATCAATCGGCTTCACCGAGAAGACGTCGATCACACGAACCGCAATGCCTTCCCTGTCGAGCTCCTCGTACGCGGCGAGCGCTTCAAACAGGGTTACTCCGCCGGCCACTATGGTCAGCTTGTCATCCGCGCTCTGCTTTACGACTTTTGCCTGGCCGATCTTGAACACCTCGTCGTTCGAATAGATCACCGGCGATTTGGGCCTGGTCGTTCGGATATACACGATCCCTTTGGTCGAGGCAGCCAGTCGAACTGCGTGTTCAGTCGATAACGCGTCAGACGGATAGATGACCGTGGACCCTTCGATCGCCCGCATCATCGCAAAGTCCTCGAGCGCCATCTGCGAGGGTCCGTCCTCTCCAATCGATACGCCCGCGTGCGACCCGCAGAGCTTGAGGTTGGACTGGGAGACCGCTGCCATTCGAATCTGGTCATAAGCTCGAGTCAGGAAGCAGGCGAAGGTCGATGCGAAGGGGATCTTGCCCATCGACGCGAGCCCAACCGCGGCGCCAACCATATTCTGCTCGGCGATGAAGCACTCAAAGAACCGATCCGGGTGAGCCTTCATGAACTTCTCCGCAAAGGTTGAGTTCTTTGTGTCGCCATCGAGGGCGACGACCTTGCCATTCCAATCTCCCAGGCGAGCGAGAGCGGCTCCGTACTCTTCACGTGTGGCAATCTGGTGGCCCAACGTAAAGGTGGCGGCAGGAGGTTGTGTTGGGACGCCGGCCGCCGGCGGCGCGGACCTTCCTTCGGGCGTCTTCATCTTCATGCCACCCGCTACGGTGATTTTGGGTTGCAGTTCCGCGAGCGCGCGCTCCAACTCTTCGCCTTTCTTGAGCGCTTTGCCGTGCCAGCCGTCCTTGTCTTCAACGAACGAGACTCCCTTCCCTTTCTTTGTCAGAGCCACGATGACCGAGGGCTTTTCTTTGACGCTCATTGCCTCGTCGAGGGCGGCGACTATCTGCGCCATGTCGTGTCCGTCGATCGCAACGGCGTGGAAGCCAAAGGCCTCGAACCGGCGGCGGTAGACCTCGACGTCGTGGCCGTACATCGTTGCCTGACTCTGGCCCAGCCGGTTCACATCTACAATGCCGATCAGATTATCCAGTTTGTAGTACGATGCTATCTCGGCAGCTTCCCAGACTGAGCCTTCAGCAGCCTCGCCGTCACCCATGACAACGAAGACTTTGTTGTCGACCTTGTCGAGGTACTTGCTCGACAGCGCCATCCCCGCGCCGCAGGACAGTCCCTGCCCGAGCGAACCGGTCGCGACTTCCACCCACGGCAAGCGCGGCGTCGGGTGCCCCTCGATCTCGCTGCCGAACTGACGAAGGGTCAGGAGGCGATCGACAGAGAACGCACCCGCCTCAGCCCAGGCCGCGAAAAGCAACGGCGCTGCGTGCCCTTTTGATAACACGAACCGATCGTTGACCGGATTCTTCGGATTGGCCACCTCATACCGCATCGCATGGAAGAAGACCGCCGCCGTAAGATCCGCCGCCGACATGCATGAAGTCGGATGTCCGGACCCCGCTTCTGAGGTAGCGAGGATTGAGTGAACCCGGAGCTTGTTGGCCATCGACTGAAGCGCTTGAATTGTGTCCTGGTTCGTTCGTGCAGATTGTTCCATTGAATGGCTCCTCAACAAAATTGGATTAGTCACTATACAGGATCCAGGATCCAGGATCTAGGATCCAGGATCTAGGATCTAGGATCTAGGGTCTAGGATCTAGGATCTAGGGTCTAGAGGATCTAGGATCTAGGATCGCGCGTTTTGAATGACAACTCAGATTGCCGTGGGCCCTAAATCCTAAATCCTAAATCCTAGATCCTGTCACCTAGATCCTGTCACCTTGACAACCAAACGGGGCCGCCATACTCTGCGAGTCGGGGTTGATGTTCGGGAACAGCAGGCCACTCAAAAAGAGAGTAAGAGAGACACGAACACAAAGATACGAGAGAAATAGCAGTAGCGGGTTCAGGAGCCAAAGTATGCCAAGGATAAGCCTCTCAGAAAAACTCGCTCTATTCAGCGACTATTGGAGTCCAAAGATAGTCGGCGAGATCAATGACTCGCACGTCAAACTCGTCAAGCTCAAAGGCGAGTTCGTCTGGCACCACCATGAAAACGAAGATGAGTTGTTTCTCGTCATCAAAGGCAAGCTGCTGATCAAACTGAGGGACGGTGATGTCACCCTGGAAGAAGGAGAGATGGCCATCATCCCCCGAGGCGTCGAACACATGCCGGTAGCCGAGGAGGAAGCGCACGTGCTGCTTCTGGAACCGAAGTCCACAGTCAACACAGGCAATGCGGGTGGCGAGCGCACCGTCGCCGCACCGGAATGGATTTGAACCCGCCGAGACTCCAAATGGACCCCCGAACTCACCACTATGAGAGCGAATACCCGGATGAGGTATCAACGCGTCAGGCGGGTTCCGGCGCGCGCTACCAACCGCGCCATGGCCTTAGCATCCCCAGCATCACAATTCTCGACAGCGACGGGCGCGTCATCGAGGAACAGCAGCGCAGGGTCTTTCGCCACAATGTTCAACAGGGTCTGGGCGCCGATATCATCTTCGGCGGAGGCACAACCGGCGAATGGAACCGCATTACAAACATCGAGCGCCAGCGATTGATATGGATCGAAGCAGACGAGATCGCCCGTCTGAACCGCGAGATCAAAGCGGCCGGGCAACAGCCGATCGAAGCGTGGGTAGGGATTACGTCTGAGACGCGAGCGGAGACGCTCATGAATCTCGAATGCGCCCTTGATGCCGGCGTTGATGCCGTGGTAGTGGCGCCGCTTTCAATTCACGATCTCGGCGATATCGTAACGTTCTTCCAACGTGAGGTGAACGATCTGTTCGACCATCGCGGCGGATGGCTTCCGGTTTTCCTCTACGATAACGCGGAAATCGCTGTCGATCCGCGCGCCTCCCACATTCGCACCCGCAGCCTGAAGCGATTGAGCCGGCTCCCGTTCATCTCCGGAGTCAAGGTGTCGGCGTCGCGGCGCGTGCTGGGCAACTACACCAAGGGAGCGCTGCATTTCAAAGACAAAGGCGAGTTCGGCATCTACATCGGAAACGCGATGCTGATGTTTCAAACGTTCAGGCTCGACGACGGACTGGTGGGACGGGTGCGTGAGTACTGGAATCGCTACTTGCTTCACAATGAGCTGCCGATCGGAGTCGTGGCCGGACCAGCTAACGTGATGCCGCGTGAATGGCAGCGCGCCTGGCGGGCGTGCTACGCCGGCGACGACCGACTGATGCCGGTCTACAAGGCCGCCTTCGACCAGTTCAACGCCGCGTGCAATTTCGGAGATAGTGGTAGATCAGTCGAGAAGATGACGGCGTCATTGAAGTACGCATTGAAGCTCGATTCCGTAATCGAATCGGATCTGGTTGCCGCGGGGACGCCGGAGCTCACGGAGGATGAGCGTCGAGAATTTGCAGTTCGATACTCGAAGATCAAGAAGGAGTTGTCGACGGCCACGAACCCAATCTGGATAACTCGCCCTCAACGCTAGGCACCTCTCGCCGGTCTGAAATCTCAACAACGCAGATGATCCTCGCAACCCCAACGGGGTTGCGGCCCAAAGCCCAAGGTTGCTGTACTCAGCTACTTTGGGAACCGCGGCGTTGATCCTCGCAACCCCAACGGGGTTGCGGCCCTGCTTCAAGTGCGTGATGCGATGAACTCACCATAGATCGGAGTTCCGCTGTCTTTGAACTCGTCTGGCGGTGCTGTTGGGCTGCAATCGGGAGGCTTCGGCCGCAACCCCCTTGGGTTTGGGGCTGTTGTTTCCGTCGCCCCAGGGTAGCTGAGTACAGCAACCCTGGGCTGTGAGGCGCAACCCCGTTGGGGTTAGACACCACTCCTCTTGACTATGGCGTGGCTGCGCCGCGCTAGAATGTCCTCTCAAACCACCAACTCCGTTGGTGGGATTCCCGAGGTTCACAAAGTTTCGGAGCTGGCAGTCTAGCGCCTCTTTTGGCGCTTCTTTCCTGGCCGCAGCAGGTCACGCGGGATCATCTTGGTCAGCTTGCGTATGTAGGTGGGGGTGACTCCGAGTATTCCGGCAGCATCGCGCGCGCTGCCCTTTGCCTTGTACAGTGCGCGTGCCCATAGCCACTTCAGCAGCGAGACCTTGGCGTCCGCAAGGAGCGGGAGTGTCGCATCGGACAGAATGAAGTATTGCTCCTGATCCAACGAGGTGATTCGTTTGCGCGCGGCATGCGCGTCCTTCCTGAGTTCAGGAAGCGGACGATCCCCAAGAGTCGCCTCCACGTCGGAAAGCATACGGCAGGCCTCGACAGGATTCGTCGCACAGACTGCCTGCGCCAGCAATGCTTTTATCTCCACTTCGAGCAGCGACGCCCGCAGGTCTTGTGATATGTCCAACGCTTGCCAGAGCACACCCGCCGCGTCAGCCTCGCGGTCCTGGGCCAGATACACTCTGCCGAGAGTCCGTTTGGCTTCGGCCTTCTGGGACTGGCTGGCAGCCTGTTCGGCAATCTCCAAAGCCGCGGTGAGCGCCTTCTCGGCCTCCGCCCACTCGCGCCGCGCGAAATGGACCTTAGCCTTGATCTCGTAGGTAGAGGCGATCTGCGTGCTTCGGGCCGCCGTCCCGACTTCGAGCGCCCGGGCTACGTAGCCCTCCGCCTTGTCGTACTCCTTGAGGGAGATCAGCGCTGTCGCGATGCTGTTCAGCGTCAGATAGGTGTACTGGCCGTGGCCCATATGCTGAAACGTATCATGAGCGAACAGCAGATACTTCAAAGCCGTTTCGTGTTCCCCGATTACATTCAGGGCCAGCGCCACGTTCACTCTTGCGACGGCAAGGTTATACTCGTCGTGGCACTTGAGCAACATCTTGATGCCGCGCTCGAGCGTAGTGCGCGCTTCCTCGACCCTGCCCATCCGATTGAGCACGCTACCTAAACAGAGATAGGCAAGACCAAGCCGGTAGGACCGCGATTGACTGCCATACAGAGCTATCGCCTGCTCGAAGCGTGTGGCCGCCTCTTCCCATCGCTCGAGCGACCAGAGCGCCTGCCCCTCATGCTGCACCGCTTCGGCCGTGGTGAACTCATCGTCACGGGCCGTCGCCACGACCCGCGCCAGCGAAGCGAGCCGAAGCGATTCGGTAGGTTCGCTGCGGCGGTAGTGGTAGATTGCCGACATAAGAAGCACTCGCGCGGCGAGCCCGAACGGGATTCGATTCACATCTTCGAGGTAAGGACTGAGTGCGGCCTCCATCTCCTCGAGCCGGCCCGCGCGCCCGTGTAACTCCGCGACAAGCAATCTCAACCGAATTGCCTCTTCATCGAACTCAGGGGCGATGTGCCAGTCATAGGTAATCATCGACGCAAGCTTGTCGTAGTCACCCGATTCTCTCAGCTCCTCTAGAGGTGCAGGGTTGATAAAAGGCCTGGTCATAAGGTGGTCGCCCCCCGGCTCGTCGATTTGATGGCGATTGCATTGTCAGTCACAGCATTACCCGTGTCAAGCAGAAACACCACGCGGTCTGGAGTCACAGCGGACGCATCAGGACCGCACCCCCGGCGGAGTTGCTCGACCTCGGCATCCATTGTCAGGCCTTAAGAGAGGATTCGGCGCGCAAACGCCAGATAGCGCGCAAGTACAGCTCGGGTATAGCGTTCTAATCACTGTCAGGCGCGATGCGCGAACTCTTAGACAGTCGTTTCCATAATAGATGTCGATATGAAACCTGGTAGTTGTCTAATAGGGAACAGACAGTGAGTCGGAATCCTGCCATAGTTTGTCGCTGACTCATGTACTCACCTTCAATCGTGACCGACTACCGTGCCGGACACACCCACCAGGAGGGCTGATTGAAATACACGCTTCGACTAGGCCTGCTCTTTCTTGTGCTCCCCATCGCCACAGGTGCGCAACAGGCTAACACAGGCAATTCAATTGTCGCCGCCAACCTCACCGGGCAAGGCCGGCCGACAACTCTCCACGGCCGAGTTGTCGATGCTCGAACCGGAGAGCCCATGGCAAAAGTGAAGATCATCGTTGTTGAGTCTCATCAGAGCACCTCGACCGATGAGAACGGCGTCTTCAACCTGGAAGGTGTCCAGCCGGGCGAGCTCGATCTGTACATTACGACTGTTAGCTATGGGCTGGTCAAAAAGACGATAACAGTGAAAGACGCTGGAACGGCCGAGGTGGAGATTGCGCTCAATCAAGAAGGCGCAACATTGACCGAAAAGGTCACAGTGTCTGCCGGCCCCTTCGACGAGATCGAGACTAATGCTTCATCCGAGAAGGCTCTCAATAAGACAGAGCTCCAGTCCCTCTCAATGGTGCTTGTCGGTGATCCGTTGCGAGCGTCTCAGGCGCTACCGGGCGTTACTGCCAATAACGATCTACGGAGTGAGTTTGCGGTTCGCGGCGCCGGTTATGATCACATCGGAATTTACGTGGATGGAATACTCACCGATGATTTTGTCCATACGACCATCATAGACAATGAAACTGACAACAAGCTTTCGCTCTCAGTCATTAACTCCGACACAATAAGCGGCCTGTCCTTCTTTAGTGGAGCTTTTCCGGCGAAGTACGGAGAAAAGACCGCAGCCGTGCTCAATCTTGAAACAAGGGATGGCAATCGCATAAGACCGTCAGGCCGCTTCTCGACCGGGATCCTCACGACCGCGGGAGTAGTTGACGGACCATTTGCGAACAGCAAGGGTTCCTGGCTGATTGCCGGCCGCACCAGCTACGTTGACTACTTGCAGCGCTTCGTGGAGAAAATAACCAACACCAATACCAATAGAGATGAGAAAGAGGCGAGTCTTGATTTCACCGACATGCAAAGCAAAGTGATCTATGATCTTTCATCTCGTCACCAGGTCGGGATATCGGCGATTTACGGAATATTTCGTGGCGCAGATCCCGCAAGCAGCAATCAGGTTGATCCAAATGATCTGCACAAGTTCGACTCTCGTAACCTGCTGGTTAATGGCTACTGGAACTATTCACCGAACGCTCAACTGCTGGTCCAGACCCGACTCTTTGCGTTGAAAACTGATTCAACCAGCGTCAATCGAAACGACGTGCCCATCGAGGACAGAAGCCGCGCGCAGATCGGCATTCGCAACGACATAAACTTTCTCACTCATCATTCGAACCGCATTGAGGGAGGGTTTTATGTTCGCTCTATCAGCTCAACCCAGACGAGCAATTTCTTCCGGATATCTGAGCCATCAGTTTTTGAGACTCTCGAGCGCTTTGATCGGGACGCCATAGAACAGGCCTATTATGCACAGGATACCTGGAGTAGCGTGCGCAAGGGTCTTTCTGTAACGGGTGGCGGGAGAATCCAGCACAGTGGAGTAACCGGCGAGACCCTCTTCTCTCCCCGAGCATCACTCGCAGTATCGACGTGGACTAATTGGAGACTTCGCGCGGGCTTCGGAAAGTATTATCAGTTTCCGGACTTCAGACAGCTCTTTGGCTATCTCGGAAATTCCAACCTCCGCGCCGAGGGAGCGACCCACTACAATGCCAGCATAGAGCGGACCTTCGGGGAGAGGACGCGTGTATTGGTTGAAGCATATGATAGAGAAGACAAGGATCAGATTTTCAGCCTCTCAGAGCCGCGCATCCAGGCAGGTCAGATAACACTTGAAGGGTCTCCGTTTCAAAACTCTTTGCGAGGCTACGCCCGGGGAGTCGAAGTGTCACTGCAGCGGAGAAGTGCCAACGGCCTTACCGGTTGGCTTTCTTATTCGTATTCGCGGACTCGTTTGCAGGATCGGCTGGACAATCTCAGTTTTGTCAGTGATTTCGATCAGCGACACACCATAAATATCTATGGGAGCTATCGATTGAGACCAACGTTTAACTTGAGCGCACAATGGCGGTACGGGAGCGGATTGCCCTGGCGGGGCTTTGTCGTGCCGGCAGGATCAGGTTTCGCGATCGGAAGTGAAAGAAATACTGCGAGGTTGCCGTACTACAGCAGGGTTGATCTAAGAGCGAACAAAGCATTTCTCTTTAAGAAGTGGAAGTTGACTCTTTCCGGAGAGCTCTTGAATGTGCAGAATCGGAAAAACGTTTTCGATATTCGTTCTGATCCGGTCAGGATCAGATCTCGGGGCAGAGCCTTTTATGGATTGACGGATTTAATGCCAATCCTGCCTTCAGTCGGCGTGGCATTTGACTTCTAAGAGATGATGCGTGATGCGTGATGGGCGGCGCACGATCACGAATCACGCATCACGCATCACACATCACGTGTCCGCAGCCCGAATCGCCTAACAACCGTTGCCGCAGTCAACAGGATCAGCAACAGCACCGCCGCAAGCATGCTCAGGATGCTGCCGGCGCGCCGCGCAGGAGTATTTTCGTAGTCGAGCTTGATTTTGTGTACACCCGCCGGCAGGAGGAGCGTGATCTCACCCCGTCGAGCGCCGGTTACAATCTCGGCGTCCGTGTCATCCACCGTCGCCGTCCATCCCGGGAAGTTGAAGGTTCTTATAGAAAGTTGATCAGCCTCCGGCAGCGCCACCTGAAACGCGCGATGCTCAGGGTCCCACCGCTCGACTTCCACAGTACCCCTCCCTTCGGCGAGATCTGCCTCAGCAAGATGAGGCAACGTAAAGGGATCTCCATATGCGGTTCGTGGAATCAGCGCCAGATTGATGTGCTCGACGGACGCCTCCATGAACGGTGCATAGTACATCGGGCGCACGACCAGAATGATGCTTAACGCGATTCCGCCTACCATTGTAATCAGAACCGCAGCCGTGAGCGAAGAAAGCGCCCATTTTCGCCGCTCGGTACGGGCGGTGGCCGCCGCCTGCACGCAAGCCCCGATAAGCAGCGCCACGACAAGCGTGCTAATCGACAGCATCCGCCACGTGAACACGCCGATGTCGATCTTCGGAATGTACCGCCCGCCTGCGTAATAGGAAGCCTTGGTCATCATGAAGGCAACGAAGCAGCCCATCACCAGCCAGAGCAGCACTCGTTCCTTCAGTCCCGGCGAAATCAGTCTCCTTCTGCGGCTGAATCCAAGAAGCGCCACAGCCAGAACTACAATCCCCACCGTGGAGGCGATCCAGGTGGCATCAATCAAGGTGAAGAATCCTATATGCGGCGCCCTGTAAGGGAGGTTGTGAACGAACACATATGTAGTATGGTAAGGCCAGTTCTCCGAAACATACTCGTGACCGATCAAGTTCTCCTCGACTGCAGCCGATACCAGGTAAGCACCCGACAACGCCACCCCGATCCCAATCGCAACTCCGACGCTCACGAGGCCCTTCGGGTCTCGTCGGCGTATCGCCAGAATCAAAACACACAGTCCGAAGCAAAGCGTAAACTGATACGCGGTAGGTGGGTGCGACCATAAGAACGCTCCGTAGACGGCAGCGAGTGCGGCGATGTTCACGATCCTGCTCGATCGAATGCTCGAGCCACGTCCGGTTTCCGGTGTGACTCGCTTTCCATCGGGTGTGCTATCGCGAAATAGTCGCTCGCCAAAAAGGAGCATGAGCGGCGCCCAGACGAAACCCAACATCTCGGCCATCGCTCCGCGCTGATACTGATCCAATATGTGATACGGCAGAAAGATATAGGCCCCCATGGTGACGCTCGCCGCCAGACGTGACATTCTTTCCCGAGCGTAGAGATAGATGGCAGCCGCCGAGGCTACCATTACGATCAAGTAAGTACCCAGGAGTGTCGACCACCAGTCGCGGAGAAACACAAAGAGCAGCGATGTCATGTAGTAGATGCCTGGCGGATAATAGCTTGTGGTAGGAGCTCCGAAGTGCCGGTTTGTGTCCTCCTCCCATCTGGGGTAGATCGTTCCGGACGAGAGATTGTTGTAGAACGACTTCATTTGCTCGAAGTGCAGATGCATGTCATGAGTAACCGGCATCCGCAGTTGTGTCCTGCTGCTCTGGTTCGACGTCCTGCCCATGAAGAAGAAAGGGACGGCCGCCCCAGCCGAAAGGCCTACGCAGAGGAGGAGTACAAAAAGGCGGGCCCTGGTCGGGCCAGTGGCAGGCAGGGTTTCACTCTTCGCAACGACAACTGTGTCAGTTTCCATCGGATCCGATCTGCTCTCGTCGGCGAAGATGCTAACATAGGGCCGCCAATCAGTCATGGAATGGCGCGAAGAATGATAAAATGAGGGTGC
>DASYSA010000727.1:0-5490 GCA_036003885.1 Blastocatellia bacterium
GATCATCCAGACGAGTGAGCAGGCTAATACCAGTCCGCCGACAAGCAGGTACGACGCGGCGCGTTCGTGGTTGAGTAACGGGTGCCTTATGATTTCAAGCTTCTCAAGTTCTCTGACGATGCCTTTGGAGTAGCCGCGAACATGCGCCTGCTGCCTCAAGAGCAAAGCGCTCAAGCCGCACACCAAAAGCCACGCGGCGGCCTGCAACGCTAGGTTGGCCTTGCGTCCTCGCGCGAGCAGTGAACAGAACCAGCGTCTCAGAATCGATGCTGAACGTGCTGAAATGCCGATGATCAGGCCGATAACCGCGCCCACCGCCAGGTTCATACTGAGATAGGACGAGAGGATCAACCGTTCCGTGAAAGACTCGAAGACCGGCGTAAGTTGAATGTTAACATCCACCAACTCGATGAGGCTGAGGAGGAGAACCGCCCCGGCGCCCAGGAGCGCGTAGCTTGCCAACGAAGCAACTATTGCCGGTTTTTCGATTGACTCTGTGTGGACTTGCTCAGTGATAGGAGTCGACAATGGGGCTGCTCCTGGAGGGAAAGTCAGATGGGGATACTAATCAGCCACGCGAGTTGCTGTCAAACGGGACAAGAATTGGGAATTTCGAATTTCGAATTTCGAAATTCGCAATTCGAAATTCTTTGCTATAGTCTTTAACCTGGCTTGAGCTTCCCGATATGAGCAATGAACTTCTAGTCATCGGTTTGGACGGGGCCTCCTTCAATGTGCTGGACGGTTTGATCGAGAAGGGTTATCTCCCCAACCTCGCCAGGCTGATCGCAGGCGGCTCGCGTGCGGATCTCGAGACCACCTTTCCTCCGATCACAGCTGTTGCCTGGTCTTCTTTTATGACCGGAAAGAATCCCGGTAAACATGGCATTTTTGAATTTGTAATGCGAGACCGCGGCTCGAAACGAGAACTCGCGGTCAACGCCTCCTTCAGAGAGGGCCGGGCCATTTGGGATTTGCTCGGCGATGCCGGAAAACGCGTGATCGTTCACAACTTTCCCTGCACCTATCCTCCTCATTCGGTCAACGGTTTGATGATTGCCGACTTTATGACCCCGCGGGGCCGGAGAGACTACACCTTTCCTGCCGGTCTGCTTGCCGAGCTTGAGGAGAGATTCGGTCCGTACAGGCTGCATCTGTCTCAGACCTACGCCGGCGGCAACGTGGAAGGTGTGTTGAATGAGTTGAACGATGAGCTTGAATACAAGGCCAGGGTCACCGAGTACCTGATGACCGAGTACGAATGGGACGCGTTCTTTCAGTATTTCTGGGGCACCGATCGAATCCAACACGAGCTGTGGCATGTCATCGACGAGTCTCATCCTCGACATAAGAAGGAAGAGGCGCGGCTCTATCGCGAGCGCGTCTACGAGTACTTTCATCGAGTCGATGAAACGGTCGGCCGCCTTATCGATCTGGCGGGCCCCGAGGCACAGGTATGGGTTGCATCGGACCATGGCTTCGGCCCCGCACACAAGTATTGCTCACTCAACATCTGGCTGCTTCAGCAGGGTTTTCTCAAACTCAAGCGAGATGCTCTGACAAGGCTCAAACGAGCGATGTTCTCGCTGGGGCTGACTCCGGAGACGGCGTTCAAGATGGTCAAGAAGATCCCGCTCGCCAGACTGCGTCCCTCCCGCGGAGTAAGCTCGCAGCCAGGCGCCTCGAAACTTCTCAGCACCGCATTTCTCTCATTCAATGACGTCGACTGGAGCCGGACTCAGGCCTTCTCGAAGGGCAACTATGGACAGATCTATGTGAATCTGAAAGGCCGCGAACCGAACGGTGCCGTTGAGGAGAGTGACTATGAGACTGTGTGTGATCGAATAGTGGAGGGTCTCCGAGCTTTGAAGGATCCTGAGAATGGGGGTCCCTGGGTCGGCACCATCTATCGCCGCGAGGAGATCTACTCCGGGCCGCGGGTCGCTGATGCGCCCGACATCGCGTTACTGCCGGTTGATATGCGTTATCTTCCTCTCGGCAATGCGGACTTCACGTCCAACAAGTTCATGGTAGATGCGTTTGGCATATCGGGATGCCATCGTATGTACGGCGTCTTGATCGCGCGGGGCGGGCCTGTCAAACGAGGGTTCAATCTGAAGAATGCAAGCATCTACGACGTCGCCCCGACGATGCTTTATTTGCTCGGCCGCGAAGTGCCTGATGATATGGATGGGCGCGTCCTCACAGAGATGATTGAAGGAGATTTCCTTGGCGCGAATGCTGTTAGGTTAACGACAGCAGCCGGGGCGATGAAATCAGCCGAAGTGGAGTTTTCGGCTGAGGATAATGCGGATGTTATCGAACGGCTCAAGAGCCTGGGGTACCTCGGATAGGTAGTTTTCAGTTTTCAGTTTTCAGTCTTCAGATCTGAGCATCCCTGGGTGCTCCTGAAAACCAAGAACTAAAACTGGAAACTGGAAACTGGAAACTCGAAACTGAAAACTAAAAACTCGAAACTGAAAACTGAAAACTGGCTCGGCCGCCGAACTCTGTTCATGATCACCCTGGTCGTCGCGACTCTGATCTACTCGCAATTCGAGTTTTGGAGCGTGCCCGAGAGAGGCGATCGAGCAAACTGGGATTACATGGCGCAGGTCATAGCGCGTGGGGGCGTTCCGTACCGGGACGTCGTGAATATCAAGAGTCCGCTGTCGGCCTACATCGGCGCCGCCGCGATTGTGGCGACGCGCCCGTTCGGCCTACAGGACGTCCTCGCGATCCGGTCGGTCTACTTTATCCTCGCTGTGTTGACGGTGGGCTTCACCTTTCTTGTCACCGATGACTACTTTTCTAGTCGCCTGACCGCCTTACTGGCGGCGACGATAATGCTCACCTTCAACTCCTTTGCGACGTTGAACTGTGGTATTCAACCCAAGACGGTGATGGTGTTGTTCGGGCTTATGTCGCTTTGGGCCATCAAGCGGGACCGGCCATTTGAGGCGGGCATCTACGGCATGCTGTCGGCGCTGAGCTGGCAGCCGGGCCTACTGTTTGTAGGAGCCGCGGGACTGGCCTTTTCGCGCTACCTGACCTCCTGGCGTGACCTCAAAGTTGTGAGGTTGCTGGCGGGCGCAGCCCTTCCGCTGCTGATTCTGGTTATCTATCTCGGAATCGCAGGTGCGCTTAAAGACTTTTTTCTCTGGACGATTCATTTCAACTACTCCGTCTATGGCCCGCGCGAAGTGAGGCCGCTCTCAGGCTTCTTTTACTGGTTCAACCAGCTGCTCAGCAGACCCTATCGGCACGAGCGCATCTACTTCTATGTTGCAGCGGTGGGCTTTCTGATCACCCTTGCGAAGGAAGTCTGGGTTGGCGTCCGTAATGGCATCAGGTATTGCCTGGGCGCCGCGCCGCGCCACGCCATATTGATAGCGCCGCTTGTCTACTACATGTTCTGTATGATCGACATTCAGGGAGGGGCGGATCTGATCCCGCTCCTGCCGTTCGTGGGAATCTTTGCCGCGGTTGCCTTCTCGTTTGCCGCCGCGGGACTGCTTGCGGCGATTCGGCGACTCAAACCGACGGTCAGCACGAAGCCTCTTGAATACGCCGCCTTTGGGGTTGTGTTGGCCGCGGTGTTTGTGTTCAGCGTCGCAGATGCCTTCAAGTTTCACCGCGGGTTCCCAACGCTGAAGGATCAGTACGAAGGTGTGAAGGAACTGACCGAGCGGTTGGAGCCGGGCGACAAGATATTCACACATGGCCAGACGGAGGTACTGGTGCTGTCAGGTCTCACCAACGCGAGCAAGTATTTCTTCCTCGATCGAGGAAAGGACATGTATTTGAACAAGGTTGAGCCCGGAGGATACGAGGGTTGGTTCGCACGCCTCAAGGCGGAGCGGCCCAGGGTTGTGGCCCTGAGCCGTCTGCGCGCGGTCGACCATGGAAAAGATTTCAGACAATGGATGAGCGAGGACTATCAGCGGTATGACGGAACCGTCTTCTCTTTCTACGTCAGGAAAGACTGAGGACGATTTTGGATTTTAGATTTTGGATTTTGGATTGACGGAGGTCGAAATTTGCGGGTTACCCTTATCCCGCTAAGATCCTTCAATCGAAAATCCAAAATCTAAAATCCAAAATCAAAAATTACGATGGGTGCCAAACGACTGCTCAAGGAAATAGCGCGGACGCCGGCCGAGTCGGTGATGAAGGTCTATCTGTCGAGTTTGCCGAGCCTGCCTGCGAGTGAGCTGCGTCATCCAGAGGTCCGGCGCATTCTCGTCTTCGCCTATCATGGCCTCGGTAACTTCATAATGTACACACCAGCGCTCCGAGAGTTGCGGGCGTGCTATCCCGACGCCCGTATCGATCTTCAAGTGGGTAACGACACCGGATGCGAAGAGGTTCTCGAGGGGTCGGGCCTGTTTGACAACATCTACAACCTCAGGTATTCGGACGGGATTTTAGCGTGGGTAAAGCGCGCGAGGGAGATCCGCGAGTCTCGCTATGACATGATCATCAACGAGTTTCACAGCCATTCCTGGAGGCTTGCGTTGCTGGTTGCAGCGAGTGGGTCTCCCTGGCGGGTTGGACATGTGACCAGCCCGGGTTGGTCGCATCGGTTCAGCCGGTTCAGTTTCGTCTTTAACGTTCCGGTGGCGATGCGCGAAGACGAGCATGAGGTCGAGCGGTATCTCGATCTTGTTGCCGCGGCCGGGGCAGCGAGGAGATCTCAGAGTCAGGCGCGACCCTTTATCTACCTGGCCGAAGCTGATCGCGAGTTTGCGCGCAGCTTCTTCAACGCATCGGGCTTGCAGGACGCTCCGACGATAATCGGGGTGCAGCCCGGAACTTCCCCGACCATGCGCTGGAAGCAGTGGCCCCTCGAGCGATATCGTCAGCTAATCGAGCGGATACTCGGGGAGACGATCGAGGCCCGCATCGTCTTGTTCGGATCGCCGGCCGAGAAAGAGATGATTGAAGGGCTGGCCAGCGGACTGGGTTCGAGGGTTACTGTGGCGGCCGGCCAGACGACGGTCAAACAAGTCGCTGCTCTCATAGAGAAGTGCGACATGCTGGTCTGTAACGACAGCGGCCTGATGCACGTAGCTGTTGCGGTCGGCACGCCGGTCGTTGCTATCTATGGGCCGACTGACATACGGCGAACGGCCCCGCTTGGCGCCGAGCACACAGTCATTCGACACGAGTTGCCGTGCAGCCCTTGCTTCAGGCTTGAAGGCGATGATCAGATACACCTGTGCCCGCATCACGATTGCCTGATGACTATCACGACCGATGAAGTCTTTCAGGCTGCGGCCAATAAGGCTCCCGGCGCAAGATCAGAGCTGGTTCGAATTCAATAATGACCTGAAGGGGCGAGCCACGAATTTGCACTAGTTACTCGAATCTACACCGATCATTCGTGATCATTCGCGTAATTCGTGGCTGGGCCCCGGTTTGGCTTGATGCGCTTATATCCTGCCGTTAGAATCACAAGTTCTATGCCGAACGTGATTTCCGGTGTTC
>DASYSA010000728.1:0-31669 GCA_036003885.1 Blastocatellia bacterium
CCGCTGCAACACTGGTCTGCTTCGCCGGATCATTGCGCTCATCATCTCCGCTCTGCACCCTGAGGCCATAGTCGGTTGCGGTTGACGGAATGAACTGCCAGAGACCACCCGCCGCTGCCGGCGAAAGGGCTCGCGGGTTCCACACGCTTTCCACGAAGGCGAGCCAGACCAGATCTTCCGGCACGCCCGCTTTGCGAAACTCAGCTCGCGCCATTTCGAGATAAGTGTTGCTGCGCTCGATTCCAATCATCATCGTCCTCCGACCTCCGGCCGTAGAGGCGTAGTAGTTCGTCCAATGATCTATTGCGGCGTTCATTTCAAAATTCATATCGCCGACTGTAAAGCGCTTCTGCATCGCCCGTTCAGGCTTGCGCGCAACAGGCGAACCGTCTGAGTACAACGGTTCCTCCCGCGACGGCCCGTTGACGTCGCTCGAAACCTTTTCCCGATTGGCGGCGGGACCTGACGAGGAACCCGCGTTCCCGACCTTCCCTTTCATGCGCTTTCTCAATGAGTGGTAATAAGGGGCGAGGCTCGGATTTGCTGCCGCGCCTTCGGCTAGCATACCGATCGCTTTGTTGAAGGCCCCACGCTTTCGCGTAAGGCCCAACGCCACCGGAGTGGTGCCGGATTCGGTCGAGTTTTTCTTATCAACCCCTGATAACCGGCGGCCCGTTCGCTTGTTCGCGACGGTGAGCACGGGAGGTGCCTCGGTTATCACTAAAGCAATTAAGATCGTGAAGATCAGTTTGTTGAGCAGCGCATTTCTTAGGGACACACTTTGCGATTTGGGAGCAAGAAATTGATTAGGCTTCAATGCACACTCCTATCCTGCAACGCTCGAGGCGCTGAGCTTTAAGTACACCTGAATGCGGTTCAGGGGATGTGAACAGCTACCGTCAGTGGCTCTATCCTAGCGAGTGAGACGCTCTACCATACCCCTCATTGGTCGTTCGGATTCCCTCGTCTTGTAATACGAATCCTACCAACTTCAGATGCGGCAAATCCACACATGTAGCCGGTTGCAATCAAATTGCAAGAAAGTCGACTGACGGTGTCGTGGATTCAAAACCGCCGTTCGCGATGCGGCAAACGGCTATGCTTCTTACGATGAATAACATACCGAGCATCCGCCGGTCAGCAAGAGATCCACTACCCTAAGGCGACGACTCTGGTATTCGCCTCTTTTATCCTCGCCGCGCTCCCATCCGGTGGCACTCAAGTTGCCCCTAGAGAGCAGCGTTGTTTCAAAAGAGATCAACTTCACCATAGAGAGATTGTGAATTGATTTCGAACAAGGAGGTTCGTAAATGCAGGACAGAAACGCACGTTCATACAAGCCCAAGCCCTCGAGAATTAGCATCACCGACAAAGTGGAACCGTCATCCAGTATGTCTTCGAGGCCCGACGTCAGTATCGAATTGGTGCGAAGTGTCAAGAAGTGGAGCAGCGGATTCGTAAGACCCGACGGCACGCGCATACGCCTATTCGTTCCGCCGATTTCGGAAGCGTAGGCAGCCTGATCTGCCCTGCGATCGCGTTTTTGACGTTAGAGATTCAGCTTGTGACTTTTTGAGGGCGCTTCACCGGAGAGGCACACCAACACAGAGGTCGGCGCGTGAATACGGAGTCGAAAGACCGGCTCCAGGTTCCCTCGTTCCTCATACCCACCGCGCCGTCCTCGCTCTCGCGGTTGATCCCGCGCCAGGGCAAGGAGTAGTCTAAGGCGAAAGCTTAAGTGAATGCTCTTTTGCCTCACTGCGTGAAATGTTGCCCGACTGAATCGAGCAACGAAGGATAGGCGTCCAACATCGCAACATCGGCGACGCTCACCACAACAAGACACGGCTTCGTTGTGCGATTGCCTTCAAGCTCGCGTCGACCAGAGAAACACAGGAAACTACAAATGAAGTCAAAAGCAGAATCTCTTGCAATGATCATTGGCGTTACATTGATCGCGGCGTTGTTCTCCGGCGCGCCGGCTTCGGCGCAGCAGACTGCGCAGTCACGGACGGTGAGACCGGCGGGAGTTACAGGCGATTTGCTCGACATCATGAACGCTAACGACGACAAACCAAACACGCGGGCCACGTCGGGGAAACGAGACTACGTCGGCATGAGTCTCACCATAGATGTCGGCAGCCTGCAAAACATCATCGGGGTCAAGCAGGACTACGGTCCCTGGCCAACTCATCATGTGGGGGCTTATAAGATCGAGGTTGCGGAATCGCTTTCGGGACCGTGGATCACCGCATTCGAAGGACCTGGCCAGCGAGGCGAAAGCCGCGCGGAGTTTCCTGCCATCCTCGGCCGTTACATCCGCATCACCGCTACGTCGAATAAGACATCTTACAACCAGGAGTGGTCGATCGCTGAGCTGAAGGTCGGCGTCGACCCCGGACAAGTAGCGCGCAGGATACCCAATAAGACTGAGCAACCTCCACATAAGACTGAGCAACCTCCACCGGCAACCCCGGGCGGAGGAATACGTCCCCTGAGAGACAGTGAGAAAGCCACTGATCAGAATCCGGCCACCCGCGCGGCCAGCGGCACGCCTGACTACCAGGGGATGTCCATTACTATCGATCTCGGCGGCGAGTACGAAGTCTCGCGAGTGTTGCAACTTCATGGCCAGTGGCCCGATGAGTATCCTGCCGAGTACAGAATCGACGTAAGCAGAGAGAGAAATGAGGCGAAGTTTCGCGAGGTATGGCGAGGCGCGGGCGCGCCCGATCGCAGCGTCGCCAAATTCACTCCGGTCACAACTCGCTACGTTCGCCTCACCGCGCTTAAGAACCGAGACCGCTCTCACTGGTGGTCGATCGCGGAGGTCCGCACCAATCGCGATCCGGATGTGGTCGACGATGACGAAGGTGATCGGCTGCTCGACCGAGCGATCCGCAATGTCACGTCGCAGGGCTTTCCAGACATCAGGCCGGTGGCTGATAACAACAACAGCACTCGAGCTACGACCAACAATGTCAACTACGCAGGCAGTTGGGTGCTGGCCGACCTGGGTGGAAGCTACACCGTGTCGAAAGTCATCCAATTGCATGATCCCGACCGCGAAGACTATCCGGGCCGTTATCGCATCGAGGCAAGCGAGGACGGGAGACGGTGGCAGACGGTTTTCGAAGGCCGGGGCGAACCTGCTCGTTCAAGCGCAAGTTTTACTCCGGTGCGCGCTCGCTACATTCGCATAACCGCCACCGCCAACCACGACACCCGGCACTGGTGGTCGGTTTACAGACTAAGAATCAGGGGATGAAAAAACGTTTCGCGTTTTGCGTTTTGAGTTTCGCATTTTCGTCTTAAGCTTTGCATTTTTCGCCTCTAATCGTTAATCTTCAGGCGTCTGCCGGAACACCTTGTCATTAGAAACCGAAACGCGAAACGTTGTTTCCGCGAAACGTTGTTTCAAGGAGCGATCGAGACATGAATCTTCCAGCGAGATCCCTTTGCGGCGTCGCTCTGTTGGGTTTGGGCATGGCATGCACCGCTCTGGTCGGCAGCGCCGTCGATCAGAGTCAACCCGCGATGGTTGAGCCTAAGATCATCGATCCTGGTCCGCCCGGCGGGCCGCCTTCTGACGCCATCGTCCTGTTCAACGGCAAAGATCTCTCCCAGTGGGTCGGCAGAGATGGCGGCCAGGCAAAATGGGAAGTGAAGGATGGAGTCGCCACGGTCAACCACAGCGGCAGCATAACTACGAAGCAAGAGTTCGGCGATGCTCAACTCCACGTCGAATGGGCTACTCCTTCACAGGTCAAAGGAGAAGGCCAGGAACGCGGAAACAGCGGTGTTTTTCTTCAAAGCCGCTACGAAGTTCAGGTTCTGGATTCTTATCAGAACAAGACCTACTTCAACGGCCAGGCCGGCGCCGTTTACAAGCAGTACGTGCCGCTGGTCAACGCCTGTCGCAAGCCCGGCGAGTGGCAGAGTTATGACATAATTTTCCACGCGCCCGCCTTCAACGACGCAGGTGAAGTCGTCAAGCGAGCGACCATGACTGTGCTCCATAATGGAGTCCTCATTCAGGACAACGTCCAGGTGCTGGGAACGACAACCCACGAGGGCGAGCCCAGGTACACGAAGCACGCGCCGAAGGCGCCCCTTCAGCTTCAAGATCACGGAGACCCGGTTCGTTTCCGCAATATTTGGATTCGCCCATTGTGAGGCGGGAGATAGGAGATAGGATCCAGGATTTAGGATTTAGGATTTAGGATCCTAAGTCTTAGACAATCCTAGATCCTAGATCCTAAATCCTGGATCCTAGTCTTGACTCGCTTCAAGAGCCGCACTATTCTTGTCTCGGTCCTCGGTATTTCGAACGCCTCGGAACGTTGAGCCAGAGAGCCCCCTCCCTCCGCGGCAGACGCTTCAACGGACCGTGGCATCAGGGGCGAATCGAAGAACAGTCCTGGTTCAATGGGAGAGGGGAACCATGATGCACATCAGCGAATCGGAGTTCCGGGAACTCTGTCAGGCAGTCTTCGAGAATGCAGATGCGACCATCGAAGAGAGCTCGCTATTGCGCCAGTTACTCATATTGACGCGCCACAAGATAGGACATCCGCGCCCGGGAACCGGTTTTTTCGCCACCGAGTCTGAGCTTAGCGAGGGGTTGAAGAAAGAGATTGCCGATCTGTTGCTCACGCGAAGGGAACCGATCTTCGATGCAGCCAAGATCCTCAACGAATCGTTAGTGAAGTTTCGGAAGACCCGCGGTGAGCAAGTTCATTAGCTTCTAACGCATCGCCTGTCATTTTTCTATCAAGCAGTCGGCCGCTCTTCCCACCAGGAGCGTCCATCATTGCTCGTTTGTCGTTACTCGTTGGTCATTTGGTTCAGACCTCGCAGACCGGACGCCCCGGAGGCTCGGGTGAAGAGACGGGCAACGAGAAACGCGAATTTTGCAATAAGCGCCACACCCTTCGCGTCATTAATAGTGACGGAGACCGGTCGAGATTCCAAGCAGCGGGGTCTGGTATGGAGCAGAATTCATTCTGGTATATCTACGCCACCAACGGCACAGACGGCTTTCTGCTCGACTTGATCAAGCGGCCGGCCGAAGCCGTAGCCAGACTCGCTCTCTATTCCAATGGCCGCCCGCCGACGGTCCTGCGTGAGAAGGTCGCCCTCGATCAATTCGCCGTGGACAGCGACAGTCTCAACGTCAAGCTGGGTCCCCTATCCTTAGGACCAAACGGTTGTCGAGGCAAGCTGGGCAAAATCGATCTCGATCTCGTCTCGACGCTGGATAATGGGAGCATCACCTTCTTGCCTCGCTGGCTTCATAGCCTGTTCAGCTATGTTCCCTATTTCTCTTCTCACTATGGTGTTCTTCTTGAAGGCAAGTGTCAGGAGACGCTTTATAAGAATCTGCCGCTGGTCTACTCAACATATGAAGTGGGCGACATAGCCCGATCCAGGTGGTTCATCATATCGGCTTCACAATTCGAGGGATCCGACCTGGCCTTCGAAATCAGCGCCTCTCGCATTGCAGGAATCTGGGGCGCCAGTGCCTATGTGCGCTGGCAGGACCAGGAATACAAGCTCAACAGTCCACTCACCAGCCTCTTCACATTCCGAACGAGAAGCGCCGGAGAGGTTGCGGGCCAGGAACGCGTGTTCGATGTTTCAATCAGGTCTCCCTTGATACGCATGGATGTCAGGGCCAAAGCGCCGGTAAGCGACTTCGCTGTGCTGGAAAAAGAAGGGCAGACCGAGATCCACACAACGCTGTTCGGCGATTGTGAGGCCGAAGTGACGCTCAGAGGCAGCAACGCCAACGCTCCGACCAGTCGATATCAGGCCAAACGAACCTGCCTGCTCGAAGTGAAGAACGAGCCATAGCAAGTAACACAACCGGGCGCAGGATCGCCATTCAGGAGGTACTATATGAAGGACGACGTTATTTTCACACCGTTGCAATTCAAAAACCTCTCGGTCAAAAACCGTATCTTTCGCTCGAATATCGCAGGCAGATTCGACAACTACGATGGGTCCGGCTCCTACGCCCGCATCAACTGGGAAGAGAAGTTCGCGCGCGGCGGCGTTGGCACCATCATCTCCTCTTACGTTCCCGTGGCCATCCGAGGACGAATACTTCCGAACTACGCGACGATCGATAAAGACGAGACCATCCCGTTCTGGCGCGAGTTAGGGAAACGCGTCCACCAGTACGACTGCAAGTACATCCTCCAACTCAGTCACTCAGGACGGCAACAGGACATGGGCGGCGTCGAGAATCAAATGAGGAAGGCGTTGAGTTCAACCAGCACAACCGAGCCATTCATGGGCTTCCTCTGCCAAGCGATGACTCGCGACGAGATCAAGCAGACGATCCAGTTTTTTGCCGATGGGGCGAGGCGCGCACGCGACGCGGGCCTGGACGGCGTCGAGCTGCATTCGGCCAACGGCTATCTGTTCACTCAATTCCTCAGCTCGGCCATCAACGATCGGAAGGACGAGTATGGCGGCTCTCTCGAAAACCGCGCGCGTTTCTTGCTCGACGTCATCAGGGCCATCCGCAAGGAAGTCGGGTACGACTTTCATCTTCAGTTCAAGATCAGCGCCGTCGAACATGCCAACGCCGTCTTCTTCTGGGGACGGAGAGGCAATACGATCGAAGACTCAAAGCAGGTCTGCAAATGGGCTGAAGAGGCCGGCGCCGATGCGGTCCACGTTTCAACCGGCAGCACCTTCCCGCACCCGCTCAACCCGCCAGGCGGCTTCCCTGTTGAAGAAGCGATCAAGACCTATGACACCATGCTATCGAGCGGCATCAACACGTTGTTCATTTACATGTCGATGCGGTTGAGCTTGCTGCGGCCGATGTTTCGCTGGTTCTGGAATCATTCCAAGGGAACCAGGATCGAGGGAATCAACGAGGATGACGCGAAAGCCATCAAGCAGGTCGTGAACATTCCGGTCATCTGTACCGGCGGATTCCAGACGGCGTCGCACATACGCGGCATAATCGAGGGCGGCTACTGCGACGGCGTCAGCATCGCTCGATCGCTGATCGCCAACAACGACCTGGTGAAGATCTGGGAATCCGGACAGGACCTGCCGGATAAACCGTGTACCTATTGCAACAAGTGCCTGGTGAACGCTCTCGAGAACCCGCTGGGCTGTTACGATGTGAGCCGTTACGACGGCGACTACGACCGGATGATGAGAGACGTGATGTCGGTATTCCATCCGTCGCCGTTCGCCGAGATTGCTTCCTCCACTTCAAGCGCGCGAGGCGATTGATCCCGTGACGGTTCCCGTACCTGGAGACAGAAAGGAGTAGCTCTGATGGGAGAGCGGGCGAATGTTACGCCAGTTGAAGAAGGGTCTCGAATAAGGGCAGGTAGGATAGAGACCATTATTGTCGTGGTTCTGTTTCTGGCCGGGACCTATCTCTTCTGGTCATTCAATCCGAACGCGCCGGTCGATTATGTCAAAATCGAAGACCACTTCAAATACGGCTCAATCGGGAGCGACGTAGACCTCGGCATCCCATACTGGATATGGAAGGTTCTCCCCGACGTCTTCGCGGACAAGCTGCCGGGTGAAGGATACGAGTCTCTGGGCTTCGTGCAGGAGCCGGGTCACGACACGCCGATCGGCTTCTCCAAGCGCCGGGTTGGACTCGACCGAGTCGGTCTCAATTGCGCGGTCTGCCACACCGGCACCGTGAGAGACACTCCTGACAGCCAACGGCGGATCTATCCCGGGATGCCTGCCAACACGATGAACCTGCAGGCGTACTACCGCTTTCTGTTCGACTGTGTTCGTGATGGGCGCTTCACAGGCGACAACATACTCACCGCCATTGAAGCCCGCAAGAGACTGAACATGGTTGACAGGTTCTTCTACAGGACCGCCGTAGCGCAGGTCAGAGAGGGCGTCATAGAACAGAGCTCCAAGATCATGGACTTCATGAAGCGCAATCCCGATTGGGGTCCGGGTCGCGTGGATACCTTCAATCCGTACAAAGCCATTCAGTTCAACTGGCCGATGGATACGGAGGAGACTGTAGGCACTGCGGACCTCCCCTCAATCTGGAATCAGAAACCTCGCGAGGGTATGCAGCTGCACTGGGATGGCAACAACGATTCGGTCGAAGAGCGGAACAAGAGCGCGGCGCTTGGCGCCGGCGTAACTCCCCCGACACTGGACCTCAGGCGCCTGAAGCGAATCGAGGAATGGCTGTGGGATCAGTTGAAGGCGCCGCCTTACCCCTACGAGATTAACCAGGGACTGGCGGATCAGGGCGAGGTGTTGTTTCGCCAGCATTGCTACGAGTGCCATGCGTTTGGCGGAGAGAAGATCGGAAAGGTGGTGCCGATCGACGAGATAAAGACCGACCCTCATCGCCTCGATTCATTCACCTACGAGCTGGCCGAGAATCAGAACACGTTGTATGCCGGCTACGAATATCGTTTCAACAGGTTCCGCAAGACAAACGGTTATGCCAACGCCCCGCTGGACGGGGTTTGGCTGCGCGCCCCTTATCTCCACAATGGCTCGGTGCCGACGCTGCGAGAGCTGCTCGAGCCGCCCGAGAATCGAACGAAGCTCTTCTATCGGGGGTACGATGTCTATGACCGCAAGAACGTGGGTTTCATCTCCGGCGTGCCGGCAGAGGGCAACCGTCAATACTTCAAGTACGACACGGCACTTCCAGGCAACGGCAATTGGGGACACCTGTATGGGATCGGCCTGACCCCGCAGGAGAAGGACGCCCTCGTGGAATACATGAAGAAGCTCTGAAGGAGGACTTGTGATGGCCGCACCTGCAATCACCCTCAGCAGTTCCAGCGTTGCGAATTCCTACAGCATATGGTTTGGCCGAGTCGTGTGGCTCGGCGTGCTGGCAAATCTTTCGTTTGCCCTCCCGGCGATCTTTCTGCCCAGTCTCACGCTTGGGTCCCTCAACCTCGAGCCGACGACGCCTTTCATCTGGGTGCGCTTCTCCGGGTTGCTGCTTTTTCTGCTCAGTCTCTTCTATCTTCCGGCCGCGAGCAACCTCTATCAGTACAGGGCGAACGCTTATCTCGCCGTCTTTTCGCGCCTTGCGGGCATAACGTTTTTCGGCATCGCTGTTCTGTTCTATGGAAAACCGATAACCTATCTACCAATGGGTTTGGTGGACCTCGGGTTCGGAATCGTACAGGGAATCCTGCTCGCGCTTGCGATCAAGCACGAGAGATGGGCTTGAGCCCGGACATCATCAGGAGTGTGACGTATGACCCCGGCAGAGACGGAACTTCGCAAACGTCGAACATCTAGAATATGGACCGCCGTGGTTGCGGTTGTATTAGTCATCGGAGTCTTCGGCTACGTTGGCTGGTACAACCTCTTCAGGGAGGTTCCCCAAAGCTTCGGATCGCCGGAAGAGTACTTCAAGTACGGTTCGGTCGGCATCGAGCAGGAAGAAGGGCTTCCGTATTGGATTTGGCAGGCGCTGCCGCGAATGTTCCCCGAGAAGCTGCCGGGTCGCGGGGGTTACACCTCGCTTGGAATCGTCTGGGAAGAAGGGCGCGAAATGCCGGTCGGCTTTTCAAAAAAGACTGTTGGGGTTGAGCGAGTCTCCATCAATTGCGCCTTCTGTCACGCCGGGACTTTGCGGGCCTCGGCAAAAGACAATCCGACCATCATTCCGTCGGCGCCCGCGCACCAGGCCAATCCACAGGGCTATATCAGGTTCCTTCAGGACAGCATCACCGATCCACGCTTCAATCCCGACTCGGTTCTCAAGGCGATCGATGCAGTATACGACCTGCCCTTCATGGAGCGGATCTTCTATCGCTACGTCTATATCCCCGAGACGAAACGAAGAATCACTCAACAGAAGGGACAGTTCGCGTGGATGAATAATCGTCCTGATTGGGGACGGGGACGCATCGATCCCTTCAATCCGGTCAAGTTCAGGGTCTTGAAACAGCCGGTCGATGATACGATCGGAAACTCTGATATGGTGCCGCTCTGGAATCAACGTCCGCGCGCCGGGCTGTCGCTGCACTGGGATGGGCTGAATAATTCGCTTGTGGAAGTGATCAACAGCTCGGCGATTGGCGATGGCGCAACGCGCAAGACGATAAATCTCGACGCCCTGAAGAAGATGGAGAGCTGGCTGATGGATCTCCAGCCTCCAAAGTACCCATTCGCAATCGATCAGGCGCTGGCCTCGAAAGGCAGTGAGATCTATGCCCGCGACTGCGCCTCCTGCCACGCGTTTGGGGCACAGCGAACGGGCACCGTCATTCCGCTCTCCGAGATAGGGACCGACCGGCATCGGCTGGATATGTGGACGGAAGGATCGGTCCAGGCTTACAACAACTACGCTAAGGGGTACAGCATCGACTTCAGCCACTTCCGCAAGACCGACGGTTATGTCTCCGTTCCGCTTGATGGGCTGTGGCTGAGGGGCCCCTATTTGCACAATGGCTCCGTGCCCTCGCTGACGGATCTGCTGGAGCCTCCGGACGCGAGACCGAAGCTGTTCTACCGCGGTTATGACGTCTATGACCAGGACAAGGTAGGCTTTCTCTCATTCGGGCCCGAAGCGGAGAAGAACGGTTTCAGATATGACACGAGTGTTGCCGGAAATGCCAGCAGCGGACATTCCTACGGCACCCAGCTCCCGTCTCAGGAGAAGCGCGCCCTGATTGAATATCTCAAGACCCTGTGAGGTAGCAGATGACAACAGCAACCGTAACACCTCAGGCTTCAACCTCCAGTACCGCGGCAAGAGTTTTGCCCCTTTTGATCAGGCCGGCGCTGGTCCTGATGGTGATTATCGACATAGTTCTTGGCGTGCTCGGCACGTTTTTTCCACGCATCTACATGGATATCATTCAGCCCGACGCCCCGGCCAACGAGCCGATTTACTTTCTTCGAAGGGCGGCGGTGATATGGCTCGGATACCTGGTAGTTCAGGCGATTGCGCTCTTCAGATATCAGAAGACGCCTGAGTGGGTGCTGGTTGTGGCATTCCTTCGGCTGGTCGAGGTGGCCGCGGACTCGCTGTACGTTGTTATCGGAACAGGTATCGGTCTTTGGGGCCGCATCGGGTTGATTGTCGCGCCGATCTTCAACCTGATCGTCGGCATCCTCTTTGTGAAATGGTACTTCAGGTGCGGGAGAAACTATCTCAGGCAAGTGCTGTGATATGCCTGGGTAATGCCTGGGTACGCACGCTATTCAGAGTGAGAGCTAAATGAAACAACGCTATGACGTGGTAGTCATCGGTTCCGGTTTCGGAGGCGCAATCACAGCGTGCCGACTCGCTGGACGGGGCCGGTCCGTCTGTATCCTCGAGCGGGGCAAGCGGTGGCGCAAGGACGAGTTTCCGAGAACCAACGCCCAGGTCTCGCGCGCATTCTGGAATCCCAAACAACGAGAGTACGGACTCCTCGACTACCAGATATTCAGGCGCATGGATGTGATCCAGGGCAGCGGGGTTGGCGGCGGCTCCCTCGTCTATTTCAACGTGCACATTCAGCCGCCTCGGAACATCTTTGAACGTCCCGAGTGGCCCACAGACATCAAGCTCGATAGCATGGCTCCATACTACGCAATGGTTCAGGGGATGCTCGAAGCCCAGAAGCTCGCACCGCCCGAGGATCGCCAGCTTCCTCCAAGGACCGAAGCCTTCCTGGACGCCGCGAATGAAACAAGAAGAAATCCCGGTCTGGTCAAGATCGCCGTCTATACCGGCCCCGAGCGACACCATCCTGTCAGCGGCGCCCTCCAGAACGCCTGCGTCTACTGCGGCAACTGCATGCTGGGATGTCACGTCCACGCGAAGAACACGCTGGACCTCAACTACATTCCGAAGGCGGAGAGCTACGGCGCCGAGGTCTTTCCACTTCATCAGGTAGATAGAATCGAGCCGGTCGATCGAGGAGACCCCGATGGCGGAGCAGGCTACATCGTCCACTTCAACGCTTATGAAAGCGGCTCTGACGGCCAATCTGAGGCGGGTTCGGTCATCGGGGGGAAAGTGATTGTAGCCGCGGGGTCGCTGGGATCAACCGAGATTCTATTGCGCTCAAAAGAGCTGCGCGGAACGTTGCCCAATCTCAGCCCAAGGCTTGGGAAGAGATGGTCGGGAAACGGAGACATGCTTTTTGGCGGAACCTATGGAGCAGCCAGAGAGATTAACCCAACCATTGGCCCGGGCATTACCGCGGGTGCGGACTTCTCGACCTCCCAACACGGTATATTTATTGAAGACCTGGCCTACCCTGATCCCTTCACCTGGTACTTCGAGGCCTCGCTGCCGCTGCCCGCACGCATTCGAAGCCTGTTGTCATTTGTACGTTTGTACATGAAGCGAAGTCTCGGCCTCGGAGCGCCTGCCCCTTCAGACGTGGGAGCGGGCAGCATCTTTAAAGGCGGCATCAGCGCGCGCATCATGCCCTTCCTCGGAATGGGCACTGATGCGGCCGACGGAAAGCTGGCTCTCTCGAAACGCGGTAAAGTCGAAGTCACCTGGAGTCCCGCTCGAAGCAGAGAGATGCTGAAAGAGATGGAGCGGGGGATGAAGGAACTGAGCCGCAATCTCGGCGGTGTATATGGCCCGAGTCCGCTCGCCCTCTTCCCGCTCAGCAAGCTTTTGACTGCACATCCGCTCGGCGGTTGCGCGATGGGAGAAAGCCGCGATGAAGGAGTGGTCAACCAGTACGGCGAGGTGTGGGGTTACCCGAATCTCTACGTGGCCGATGGAGCGATCATCCCGACCGCTTTAGGAGTAAATCCATCCGCCACAATCGGTGCTCTGGCTGAGAGAATAGCGGAGCACATAGCCGGCTCTTGATGAGCTATAGGAGAAGATGTTCATGAATATTTTGAACAAGTTGATCGAAGATCTGTTGAGCCGAAGCGAGGTGCGCATAGGAGAAGCCACCTTTACGATCGGGTTGGAGCCAAACACGGTTATGATCCAGGGAAGTATTCCGGTGAAGGTCGTTGATACCGAAAAGCCGGGCAACCCTAAAGTCCTCGCGAACCTCACGGTTCCGGTTAAGGCACAGATAGCGATCGACGAGGTGACCTTTCCGGTCCCCACTCTTCAATGATCACCTGTCGAGTTTAGGCCGATTCAATTCGATGGCCAGGGCAATGAAGATCTTAAAAAGGAGACGACGGTATCATGCCAGATGTGAATCAATTCATCGCGGACCTTGGAGAAGACATCACCGAGACGTTCGTTCCGAGGGTAGAGCCATTTATCCATGAAAGGGGCGCAGCGATCGCCGCTCTTGCGGGTCCAGAGGTACAGCAATTCACAGATCAGTTGGTAAAGAAGATCCTCGCACAACAGGCAGACCCTGTTCAGGCCTTCTTAACCGGGTTGATTCAGGACCTGGCATCGAGGTATCGTCCGGAGATTACGGGCAATCTGACGACGAGGATCGTTAACACCGGCATCGAGATCGAATCAAAAGACACCAAGCTTGAATTGAAGGAGCAGAAGACTGGCAAAACTATCGCGTCGCTCGACATTCCGGTGTTCGTGAAAATCCAACTGAATGATTTCGCCGTGACGCTGAACTCGGCAACTGTCAAAATCCAGGACCCGCAGATTGGCGGCTGACAGTCGACAGCACATCGGCTCGCAGCTTGAGATTCCGCTCCTCACGAGAGTGTGAGTCAAAGCGGCCGATGCCGAAATTGCGATCCGCAGGCGATAGAATTCGACGGCCCGTGAGACGGGCCCCGCCGTTTGAACGGCGGAGAATGGAGGACTTCATGGAAAGCCGAAGAACAAGGCGTGAGTATGTCGCACTGGTCGTAGTTATTGCGGTCTCCCTCTTATTGGTCGCCTCGACTGCCAAGTGCAACAAGACTGTGCACCGTTCTCAGGCCGAGATCGAGATCGACGACGCGATAACTTCGAAGGTAAGGCAGAACCTAACCGCGGCCAGCCCCGACGTACGAGCCGCACACATCGAGATCACTACCTTCAAACTCTTCGTGAAGCTGGAAGGGGACGTGCGGTCGGAAGAAGAACGCAATCTAGCCATCAAGATCGCCTCAGATACGGAAATCGTTAAGGATGGTACGACTCAGAAAGTTAAGCAGGTGGAAGCGAAGGGCCTGGCGATAAAGCCTTGATGATCTGACGTCCCCAGACAGTTAATGCCTATCAGCCGGCCTTCCCCATGGTGTAGATCGGCATCGTAGGCTGCTGAGAACCGCCATCCGGCTCGAGCGTGATTGCTGCAGCGCCAATCGACGTGATATCTCCCGGGAGGTTTGTTACCACCCTGAAGCCATGGCCGCTTTCGTCAGTTGTTATCAACCCGGCGCTGATCGGCTCATTCTTCTTGGTCACAAACCAGAGCTGATAGACTTTGCCCTTCGGTGGCGGAGGGAGATCAGCGCTCACTACCCAGCGATTCTTCTGAATATCCCAGTAGACTTTGCCGGAAGACGAGGGCGCTGGAGGCTGGCCCGCAAGCGCGATCTCGCGATGCTCGGGAGTCATTAGTACTTCGTTGATCTGCGCCACTTCTTCGGTCTTACGGCGCTCGCGAGCAAGATCTAACGCCAGGTCGCCAGTGCGCTTTTCGCTTTCAGTCAGTTGTGCCCGTAAGTTGTCGACGTCCCTTCCAGTTCGACTCAAGGCAAATAACAATGCTCCAACCGCGATCGCGAGCGAAGCGGCGGCGGCCCATGGAAGAATCACGGTACCAAACGACCGCTTGGGAGTCGCTTGCTCCGACGAGGCGATTCGTCCTTTGGCTGCTTTCGCGGCTCCGGCCCGTCCCAACTGAGGCGAACGGTTCAAGAGTCCGGTTGTTCCCGCTTCTTTGTCGATGCGAGCCATCAGCACGTCACGCAGATAAGCTGGAGGGGGCACAGCCGGCGAGTCGAAGGAGAGCGTTCCTGTGACCTCTTCGAACTGAATCAGCTCGGCTTCACAAGAAGAGCAGCCTTCCGCCAGATGGCGTTCGAACGCTCGAGCTTCATGTTGGCTCAAAGCGCCCAGCGCATACAGCGCGGCTTTTTCCTGATACTCTTCTGCGTCCAATTCGTGTTTCAACTTCGCCTACCCCTTCAACCAACGATTCGATCAGTGTCTTCAGAGTTCAATCGCCAAAGCCTGCCGACTTCCAAGGGGCAGTCAAAAGGTTGAACCCTCACTCCGTTCATTCTGCGATGACAACCTCCCAGCTCTCCGGCGCCACAAGCACAAACATGGTGCCGAGCTTCGTGTATGTCACCTCGTGAACGCTGCCGCTCTCGGCTCGGTGATAGTCACCTGGCCCCAGGAGCTCTCCGTTCACGATGCAGTCGCCCTCCAATATAAAGAACTGTTCAACGCCGCGATGGCGATGCGATGGGAGGCGGGTTCCAGCCGCCATCTTCACCAGCGAAGTCTGAAGGCCGCTCACCTCGTCCACGAAGAGCTGCTGCACCTGTATTCCTTCAGAAATCTCATGCCACTCACGCTCGCTCGCCCGAATGGACATAAAAGTGGGTGAAGGGCGCGCTTGCCTCATTCTGATCGCCACCTGCCCATATTCCGCTGTCAATCGCTGCAACCTCATAAACACCCCCGCTTGGGGTTCCGCCTCCGCAACCGCGAAGGCCAGGTCTGATACGACCGCCTCAAACCCGCAAAGCTCCCCCTCGCAACTTCCGCATCCTTCAGCCAGGTGTTCCTCAAAGCTACGAGCCTCGTGTTGAGTGAGCGACCCGAGTGCGTAAGGAGCGGCCAGGTCTCTCATCTCATCGTGAGGATCTGCGGGCGTCACGCTTGTCCCTCCAGTGGCTGAAGCGCCTCCCGAAGTTTCATCATCCCCAACCGTGTCCGAGTCTTAACCGTTCCCAGCGGCTGGCCCAGCCTGGCCGCAATTTCACTGTGGCTGAGCCCTGAGTAGTAGGCCAACTCAATAACCTCGCGTTGTTCAGGGGAGAGGGTCTCGAGAGCCGAGCGTACCAACAGACGCCGCTCGGAAATGGAAGCAGCCTCTTCGGGGCTACTTGTGTTGGCGCTGAGTTCACCTACTGCCTCAAGCGGCTCCTTGGATTGCTGCTCCAGTCTCCCTGATCGCAACCTGTCGATCGCGCGGCTACGTGCGATCGTCATCAGCCAGGCCAGCGGCGCGCCTCGACTCTTGTCATATAAGGTCGCCTGCCGCCATACCTGGGTGTATACGTCAAGAAGGACCTCCTCGGCCGTCGCCCGATCCGTGAGGATTCTCAACACCAGCCCGAAGACCAGCCTGCTGGTGGTGTCATAGAGCCTCTCCAGAGCGGATTGATCCCCGGCGGCCATCTGTTTGATTAAGGCCGTCCAGTCTTCGTCTCGGGTTCGTAGTCCTGGAGATTCCTGGGGTAACCCCAACATTTCCTTCCTCGTATCAACTCTACGCAACTAGAGCCATTAACGGATTTCTTTAGAAGACCCAACCTCTGGCCTTATCGCGTTTCGGGTTTCGCGTTTCGCGTTTTTCGTCCGGGTCACACTATACCTACGACAAGATAGTGATGCAATCGCAGGTATGCGTTCCGAGTTTTGCGTTTTACGTTTTTCGTTTTACGTTGTGTGGTTCCGGGAATCGATGGCGATTAGTTCATTGGGAGGGACCTAAACGCTAAACGCAAAACGTAAAACGTAAAACGACTCACTGTTTCCGCCAAAGCGGGGTTACCTCGCGTATCGCGGCGCGACCGATGGTCACAGGCGTGGCCGAGCCCGGGTCCACCGGACGCAACGCTAATCTGATGACACTTGTCGTCGTCGTCTTGAACAATGCCTCCGTGCGCTGGGCGCCGCCCAGACCCAACTCAACCTGCGCAATCCAGTCGCCTGTGCTCATGTCGAGTACCACTAGCTCCCATTTTGAAGTCACGGCCCGCACGTCGATTCCCGCTTGATAGAGCGTGTCAGGCTTTAGCGTTACTGATCCGATTTCTATCAGCGTGATGCTCCTCGCGCCTGCGGGCGACTGAATTACCAGGCCCTGAGTGCCGGCGCGTTCACTTCCCGGATCGACGGCCCAGACTTCGGAAGCCCGAGCAAGCTGCTCATCTGTGTAGTGGCCCCGCCGCTCGTCGAAGAAGTGATAGATCTTCGCTGGAGTAGCAAGGTACCGCGGATCGACACCGGCGTAGTAAACAATAACATCGCCGTAGACCGAGTTCCGCAGTTCGCCCAGCAGGTGGTACTTTTCATCCAACTCCGCCTTCCATATGCTTCGTACATTCAATTTCGCATTCGGCAGTATCACGGCGTAGTCTTTGCCGTCTATGTCGACCGCGTCCCTCGTTCTCTCTTCGATGCTGGCGAAGCAGCGGTCCTGCTCCGGAAACGCGAGCCACATGACCGGAGATTTCATGGCAACCGGGCAGGTCCCGTCAGGCACGATCTCTCTCAATACACTCTTGACCTCGTCAAAATTTAGAAGGTCGGGGCTTTGCACTTGTCTCAGGTAACGTTTGTTTTGCCTCACCAGCGCGCGGCCATAAGCGAATGTCGTCAGCGCGACCACCACCAGCGCAGCCGCATAAGCGGCCTTTGCCCTGGGCCACTTCGCCGATCGAAGCCGCGGGATCAGGCCCAACAGGTCACTGACCAGAATCCCGGCGCACAGAGCGAACCAGGGCGCAAGGTGCGCGATGTAATAAAGGTCTTTGTTACCGGTTACCACCGCCATAAACACGGCGACACCAAGCGTCGCCACCAGCACATGGACCCTCGGCTGGTCCTTCGCCTCGCCGCGTTTGACGGAGCGAATTCCGCGGACAACGAGGTAGACCAGGGCTGCCGCGGCTAGCCCGAAGAAGATGTAAAGCAGGGTCCGAGGAAGACTGGGGAACATAGTGCCTCCCAAAAACCAGTCGCGGTAGCGATAGCCCTCCTTGATTACATTGCGCCGGATCCCGTCCAGCGAGAACACGTGGAAATGAAGGCGGTCGTCACGGTTCTGCAGCCGAAAGTTCTGGTAGTCGATCAAAACGTAGACGATCTCGTAGGCCATTACTGCGATTGCGCCGGCGGCAAACAGATATGTCTCCCGGGCCTTGAACATCCGCCAACCGCGCTTCATCAGCATCAGCAACCCGATGACGCCGAGCATATATAGAATGTTGGTGTGACACATCACGCCGGCCCCGGCCGCAAGGCCGGACGCGACGTAGAGCCACAGCCGTTTCCGCTCCTCCGCTATCTCAAAGAGATAGAACGCAAGCATGGCCAGCGCAGCCGCGGCGAAATCATTGCGCACCAACCTGCCGCGCTCGAAGAGGACCGGGTCCGAGAATAAAACTACTACCGCTACAATCCCCGCCCGCCAGTCGAAGAGCTTGCGCCCAATCAGGTAGACCATCAGGAGCGTCAGGACCGCAGTGATCAGATTGAAGGCGCGTCCCTCGAGAAGGCCCCATCCGAACACTTTCAAGAAGCCCGCAAGCGCGACGAAGTAGACCGGCGTGTAGGAGTGCCACACGTTCTCTATGTTTCCGCCAAGGTAGCGGAACATCGGCAGCGCCAGCTTGCCTCGATTGAGCATCTCGTAGGGCACTTGCAGAGTGTAGGATTCGTCGGTTTGAGGAGCGGGAACGCTTCCCAGTTTCTGAGCGGCCACGAAGGCGAAGCAAGCCGCGATCAGGGCAAAGATCAGGAAGTCCCACTTGCGAAGGAGCGATCTCATCGAGCTTTCTTTTGGGCGAGCGCCGTCACTGAGAGTCCGAATGGAAACGAGAGACGGCCGATCAATAGCGCCTCGATCTTCAAGGCGGCTGCCAGGGCCTTGTTCAGCCACTCGGCCACCGGCTTTACATCGGATTCCTCACTGCCCCTCCACTTCGAAACGAGTCTGTGGGGTACGGCAGCTCCAAACAACAACGAGTTCGCATAAGTTGCCCGCCTGAGCGCAAAGCCCTGAGCAGTCAACAGCCGCCTCAGTTTCGTCAGAGTGTAGCGATGATCTGTGCCAACCGCGAGGTCATGTCCGGCGCGCATCCAGTCGTAGGCGGGCTCCCGAATGAACAAGAGTCCGCCGGGCTTCAGGACCCGATGCATTTCCGCTATGGCCGTCTCCGCGTCGGCGTTCGAAAATTGGTAGATCACATCGAAGCAGGTCACCAGATCGAACACTTCAGACGCGAGGGGGATCTGATGCGCAGAGGCAATGGCGGCGGTATCGAGCCCGTGCTCATTCCAGAACGCGGATGCGTGAGGCGAGATGTCGACGCCAAAGGTAGCTCGAGTTCCCAGCCGTTCGCCCAGCCATTTCAGTGAGTAGCCGGTGCCGCAGCCGACGTCCAGCACGCACAAGTCCGGACGGGAAGGCAGGTGAGGGTCGAGTATGGAAGCGGTCACCGCGCGCATGCCCCGATACCACCAGAGGTGATCTTCGAGTTCAAACATCGCGCGATACTCTTCGTGGCGCATGCGCTATCCAGACTCACCGGAACGCTAAGAGAGAATACGAAGTGCCCTTTTTAAAAGAACAACGGACGGCAGACGGCGTGGACTCTTCGATGCCGCCGATCTGATGCGTCATCCGCGATCTCTCTCTTCTCCGCTGGTATTTGCTGCTTTTGTCGCGCTGTGCGCTCGTGCCATCTCAGGCGGATTCTCTTCCTGCGTGTTGGCCGCGGCCTGATCGGCGGGATGAACCACCTGGGCCTGGCGCTTGATTACGAGCCGCCACCACAATCGGCTCAGGTCCCACCACGTCTTGAACAGCCGCCTGAAATTGAAGAACTGCGATTTTCCGTAGGCTCGATGGAAGTGATGGACCGGCGCTTCGGCGAATCTCAGCCCCGCGTCCTGGAACGTCTTGATCATCTCGACGCAGATTGTCCCGCTGGTTGAATAGAGGCGAACCCGGTTGTAGCTCGACCTTCTTATCAACCGAAAATCGCAGTCTACGTCTGTGATCTTTATGCCGAAGGCCATCTTGACGGTCCAGCAATAGATCTTGCCGATCATTATTCTGTGCATGGGGTCTGATCGACTGATTTTGTAGCCGTTCACTACATCCACATCCTCAGTCATGAGCGGAAGTAGTTGTTCGAGCTCGCGCACATCGTACTGAGCGTCGCCGTCGGTGTAGAAGATCAGGTCTTTTGAGGCCGATCTCAATCCGCTGCGCAGCGCGCTTCCGTAGCCCATGTTTTTCAGGTGATGTACCACGCGCAACCTGGGATAGACCGCCTCCAACTCAGAGAGTATCTGCGCGGTGTGGTCCAGGCTCCCGTCGTTAACAACTATGACCTCGTAATCGCCGGTGAGGCGGCGGAGGGTTCGGTCCGCAAGAACTACCATGCTTGCGATAGTGCCGGCGTCGTTGTAGGCGGGGAAGAAGACGCTGATGCTGTAGTTGTTGTTTAGTGGCTGCTCCAAGTTCGTCATTGTATACCAAGGGAATGCAGATTGCGAAATTCGAAATGCGAAATTCGAAATGCGAAATTGAAAAGGGGTCCGGGGAATTTCGCATTTCGCATTTCGAATTTCGCATTTCTCCTTCTCACTTCTCCATTGGTATCCTTATTCCCTTCTCTTCCGCTGTTCGCTTCGCCTCATCGTAGCCGGCATCAACATGTCTCGCGACCCCGATGCCGGGATCGTTCGTTAACACGCGATTCAAGCGCCGAGCTCCATCTTCGGTTCCGTCAGCAACCGTTACCTGCCCCGCGTGCAGCGAATAGCCTATTCCCACTCCGCCCCCATTGTGAATCGAAACCCACGAAGCACCCGAAGCAGTATTGAGCAATGCATTCAGCAGGGGCCAGTCCGCTATCGCGTCTGAGCCGTCCTTCATGCTTTCGGTCTCGCGATAAGGCGACGCAACAGAGCCGGTATCCAGGTGGTCCCGGCCTATCACGATCGGAGCTTCAAGCTTTCCAGTGCGCACCATATCGTTCATGGCTTCGCCAAACACTGCGCGCTCGCCGTAACCCAGCCAGCAGATTCGAGCGGGCAACCCTTGAAATCTCACCCGCTCACTCGCAAGCTTGAGCCAACGCGACAACACGCGATCGTCGGGAAACAGCTCGAGCGCCAGGTTATCTGTCTTTCGGATATCTTCGGGGCTGCCCGACAGCGCAACCCATCGAAACGGTCCTCGGCCTTCGCAGAACAACGGTCGGATGTATTCAGGCACAAAGCCGGGAATCTCGAATGCGTCTTCGACACCCGCTTGCTTCGCATGCGCGCGAATGTTATTGCCGTAGTCGAACGTCACGGCGCCCATGCGTTTCAGTGCGAGCATCGCTCGAACGTGGTCGCCCATGGAGGCCATCGAGCGCTTCGTGTACTCGTCGGGCCGCTCGCGTCGGACCGCGTTTGCTTCTTCAAGACTAATGCCCGCGGGCACATAACCATTCAACGGATCATGTGCGCTGGTCTGGTCTGTCAATATGTCAGGCACGATCCCGCGGCGGACGAGCAGGGGCAGTACCTCTGCACAATTGCCGACCAGGCCCACCGAAATGGCCTCGCCTTTCGCGCGGGCGTCTTCAATTATGCCAAGCGCCTCGTCGAGGCCGGTCGCCATTCGATCGCAGTAGCCCGTGACTATTCGCTTCTCGATGCGCGCAGGGTCGACTTCAACCCCCAGGAAGCACGCACCGTTCATCGTTGCCGCGAGCGGTTGCGCGCCGCCCATCCCTCCCAGACCACCCGATACAATCAGCTTGCCTTCGAGCGATCCCGAAAAGTGTTTGTTGGCGGCTGCGGCGAAGGTTTCAAAGGTCCCCTGGACGATTCCCTGACTCCCTATGTAGATCCATGAGCCGGCGGTCATCTGTCCATACATCGTCAGTCCCATTCGCTCGAGCTTGTGGAACTCATCCCAATTGGACCAGCGACCGACGAGATTGGCGTTAGCTATCAACACGCGCGGGGCGTATTCATGTGTGCGGAAGATGCCGACCGGTTTGCCGGACTGGACCAGCAGCGTCTCATCGTTCTCGAGTCCTCGCAGGGAGGAGACGATTACCTCGAACGAACGCCAGTCACGGGCGGCGCGCCCGGTTCCGCCATAGACAATCAACTCATCGGGCTTCTCGGCAACTTCGGGGTCGAGATTGTTCATCAACATCCGGAGGGCGGCTTCCTGATGCCACCCTTTGCAGCTGATCCCGGGGCCTCGCGCCGCCCGTATCTTTCTCGATTCACTCATAGTATTCCGTTTCGGGAATTCACCCGCCGCCGGATTCTAGCACAGCGACCCGTTACGATCGACTCAAACTCGGCAGCTCAAGAAGTTCTCTGGAACTACCCAAACAGGTTAGCGTTCAACGGTTTAAGCGTGGAAATAATTTGGCATTGGGACTTTTCATGTCGTATAATCGCCGCGCGAAAGTCGGGACCCCCATCCTGTTTTCGCGTTGTAAATTGAGGGAGCAGAAGAGGTGGTCAATGGTGAGAACTGGAGAAGTATTCCAGGATGCTAAATCTTTTGTGTGCGTGTTGGCGGCCATCGTGATGTCGGGATATGACGCGGTAGCTACGATGTGGCACATAAGCCGAGGCGTCGCAGTCGAAGGCAATCCGCTAATGGAACCTCTGATCGCACAGAACGCGGTCGTCTTCTTCCTCGTCAAGATGTGTATAACGGCTTCGTGCCTGCTGATCTGCTATCGCTTTTCACATCTCCGCACAGCGCGAATGGGGATAAGGTTGGCGGTCACCCTGTATCTGATTGTAAGCCTATACCACGTGGTCATCCTGATTCACGGTTGATGCGGGGAGCAAACCCGAAGATCCGAGTCTGCTCCCCTAATGGTTAGGAGCCCTGCTATCCTTCCTCCCTGCCATTCCCTAACGACAAGAAAAAAAGCGAAGACTCGGTGTCATGGTTGCAGGTCCGCTGTTTCAGCCTTCCAGATCCCTGACCAGGCTTACAAGCGACTCGATGTATTTCGAAAGAGCGATGTCGCGGTCGATCGCCGGGACTCGCTCACGGATGCGAGCGTATACCTTTGCCAAACGGGGACTGGGACTGAGCGGCTTGAGAAACTCCAGGCCCTGCGCAGCGCACATAAGCTCGATGGCAAGAATCATCTCAACATTCCGCACCACGTCCGCGAACTTCAATGCGCTGGTCATCCCCATGCTCACGTGATCTTCCTTGTTGGCTGAAGTCGGCAGATTCGTAACCGAAGCCGGATGCGCCAGAACGTTATTCTCGGCTATCAGCGAAACTGCGGCTACCTGGGCGATCATCAGGCCGGAATTGATGCCCGGGTCGGGACTCAAAAAGGCTGGCAGTCCCGAAAGGTCCGGATTCACCAGGCGCTCAACGCGGCGTTCCGAGATCGTCCCTAGGTCGGCGACCGCTATCGCTGCATAGTCCAATGCCAGGGCGATCGGCTCACCATGAAAATTGCCGCCTGAAAGCACCTCCCCGGCGTCGGCAAAGATCAGCGGATTGTCGGTAGCGCTGTTGATCTCGATCTCGAGAATCCTGCGCGCGTGTGCCAGCGCGTCGCGTACAGCCCCATGCACCTGAGGCATGCACCGCAGCGCATAGGCGTCCTGTACCCTCGGATCGACAGCGTGGTCACGATGCGATTCCCGTATCTCGCTGCCTTCGATCAGCTCGCGCAGGCGCCGCGCACTCTTCATCTGGCCAGGGTGAGGCCGAACCGACTGAATCTTGTAATCGAAGGCCACTGGCGTTCCCTTGAGCGCCTCGAGCGACAGTGCTCCGGCCACATCAGCGGCATCGGTCAATCGCTCGGCGGCCAGGAGCCCGAGCGTGCCCACCGCGGTCATCGCTTGAGTGCCGTTGAGCAGTGCGAGTCCCTCTTTGGCCTCAAGCGTAACCGGCTCGATAGACGCCAGGCGCATCGCTTCCGCGCCCGAGAGGCGCTGCCCTTTGTAAGATGCGTCGCCCTCGCCGACGACGACCTGAGCGAGGTGAGCGAGCGGAGCGAGGTCACCGGACGCTCCGACCGAACCGCGCGACGGAATCACCGGGTGCACCCCGGCATTGAGCATTCGAATGAGCGTCTCAATGACGATCGGCCTGCAGCCCGAGTAGCCCTTCGACAGCACGTTCGCGCGGAGCACCATCATCGCGCGGGTCACCCGCTCGGGAAGCGGTTCGCCCACGCCGCAAGAATGCGATCTGACCAGGTTCACCTGAAGATCGCGGAGCCTTTCGGGCGGAATCATGACATCCGCGAGCGCGCCAAAGCCTGTGTTGATTCCGTAGACCACTTCGCCGCGTTCGATGATGTCTTCAACGAACCTCCGGGCGCGTTCGACGTTCTTACGGGCGTGAGGCGCCATTGCCACCTCTGCGCCATCGGCGACGGCAAGAGTCTGTTCGAGAGTTAGTGATGATCCGTCTATTTCAACCATAACGAAGATTCCGGTGACCGCGATGGTTCGAGTCATGCGAATCTATCACCTGCAGGTTCTAAGTCCAACCTCCGGGCGTGAATAGCAGGAAAGTAGATGATCGTAGGCGGACTCTTGCCAGTTGTCGTATAATGATCCTGATTCGTCACCCGACGTGGGCTGCGTGGTTGGCCGCCCACAACCTCAGGCGGTCAAGCACAAGTGCGGTAAAGCGTGGACCGATAGATGTGGCCTAGACAACGCAAACAAAAGCCTGTCGCGGAAGCGGCCCTGATACCCAATCCGGCAGAGCCGGTAGTGATTGAAATGGGTCAGGCCGACCTCAATGAATGCTGGAGGCTGGATCAGCAATGTTTTTCCGACGGAGAGGCTTACGACCGGGAGACCATTCGCTATCTGCTGTCACACGACCAGTCCGTCTGTTACAAAGTTGTCTCTGCCAGGAGTGAAATGATCGGTTTTGTTGTCGGGATGGTCGAACCCGACGGGACCGGGCACGTAGTAGCGCTGGGCGTAGGCCCCAACCACCGCCGCCTCGGACACGCGCGAGGGCTGATGTCCGCCGTTGAAGAGGGATTTCTCGGCCGGGGCATATCAACGGTTCGCCTCGAGGTTCGCACTACCAACAACGCTGCCCAGCAACTCTATCTCAATCTTGGGTTCAAGATCGTACGTCGAATGCCCCGTTACTACACGAGCGGCGACGATGGCTATCTTATGGTCAAGAGCCTGTCCTAGAGGGAAGGATCCAGGATTCAGGATTTAGGATCTAGCTCGACGCCACTCATGTACGCTTGGAATCATGAAACTGGTGAGATATACAAGATCGCGGAAAATATTTTCTCAGTTGCAATGAACCGCGCCACCTTGCCATTCGCCCAAACGCGCGACTAGGTTGAATGGGTAACGTCACGCGCGGGTTGATCGATGCGGAGCAGTATGAGTCTTACAATTCCGATAACCGAGGCAGGAGCCTTCTTCATGAAGACCGACCCTGTGCACGTCACATTAAATGAACTCGCACGGCGGCTCGACGAGGCCGGCATCGACTATGCAATAGTGGGCGGAATGGCTCTCGGGTATCACGGGTTCGTGCGGGTGACTCAGGACGTCGACCTATTGCTGACCGGCGCAGGATATACCAGGTTCATAGAATCACTCGTGGGGTTGGGGTACGTCCCGCTGTTTCCCGGAGCCAGGAAGAAGTTCAAAGACACGCGGACGGGAGTCTCGATCGACATCGTCACTGCGGGAGAGTACCCAGGTGACGGAGAAGTTAAGCCGGTTGCCTTCCCCGATCCGGCGCACGTATTCGAAGTCATCGATGGAGTTCGTGTGGCCCGTCTCGTCACGTTGATCGAGTTGAAACTGGCGTCCGGTATGACGGCGCCCCATCGACTGAGCGATCTGGGCGACGTGCAGAGATTGATCGAGATCGTGAAGCTACCTGAGGATCTGGCTGAAAGCCTCAATCCGTACGTTCGCGATACCTACAAGAAACTTTGGGAAGGTATCGCCGCCGCGAGACTCTTACCCAATGCACCTGATGCCGAATAGTGTACTCGTGACCCCGCGCATTGACGATAGCTGCGGGCAGTTTAGCGCTCGACGATCATCGCAATTCCCTGACCTCCGCCGATGCACAGAGCCGCAAGTCCTCGCTTGAAGTCGCGCCGCCGCATCTCATACAGCAACGTCACCAGAATTCGCGCCCCGCTTGCTCCAATCGGATGGCCAAGCGCGATTGCCCCGCCATTCACATTGACTCGGGACGGATCGATTCCGAGCTTGCCCACCACCGCCAGGCTCTGCGCGGCAAAGGCCTCGTTCAACTCAAACAGGTCTATCTCACCGATGCTCAGGCAGGCCTTTTCCAGCGCGCGCTCGATTGCCGGCACCGGCCCCAAACCCATGTAACGCGGGTCCACGCCCGCAGCGGCGTACGAGACGATCTCAGCCATCGGGGCCAGTTCCATTAACCTGGCGCGTTCGCGGCTCGCGACTACCAGCGCCGCCGCCCCGTCGTTGATTCCTGATGCATTGCCTGCCGTGACCGTGCCTTCGTTCTGCTGAAAAGCCGGCTTCAACCGTGCCAGGGTCTCAGCAGTCGTGTCGCTCCTCGGATGCTCATCGACTTTGAATGCGAGCGGTTGACCTTTCTTCTGGGGCAGCAACACGGAAACGATCTCGTCATCAAACCGCCCACTCGCTATCGCGTCCGCGGCGCGCCGCTGGCTTTCAGCCGAAAATTCGTCCTGAGCCTCGCGAGTGATGGAGCACAGAGCTGCGACGTTCTCACCGGTGACGCCCATATGACACCCCGCCATCGCGCAGGTGAGTCCTTCGCTCAACATCGAGTCCATGATCGCGCCGTTTCCCAGCCGATAGCCCCACCTGGCGCCGGTCAATAAGTATGGGGCGCGGCTCATAGACTCCATTCCACCCGCAACGATAAGCTCTCCATCTCCGGCGGCGATGGCCTGTGCCGCCAGAGTGACAGCCTTCAAGCCGGAGCCACAGACTTTGTTGATTGTGAATGATGGAACGCTGTCCGGTATGCCCGCTGCGATAGCCGCTTGTCTCGCAGGATTCATTCCCTGCCCAGCCTGCAAGACGTTGCCCATTATGACTTCGTCGATGTCAGCCGAGTCAAGCCCCGCCCGTTCAATTGCTCCCGCGATCGCGATTCGCGCCAGCTCGGTTGCCGGAATGTCCTTGAGTGACCCGCCAAATGAGCCGATCGCCGTTCTCGTGCCGCTTATGATTACTGCACTCATCGTTTTACGTTTTACGTTTTGCGTTTTGCGTTTTACGTTTTGCGTCTGTCGTACGAGAGCAACGCGCAGAATCGAGAACAGCACGTGGCGCAATGATTGGCGCCCGAAACTGTCCTGAACCTAAAACGCAGAACGTAAAACGCAAAACGTTATTTCGTTGTCACCGTAATGTCATCGAACGCCTGATCGTTCTGTGCATAACAGAAGAGGCCTATCTTTCCTCGCACATAAGGGACATCGTCGTGGAGGCTAAACAGCCGACGGCCGTCCACTATTGCGTTGATTACGTCGCCGTCCACGTCGATCTGGATGAACATCGCTCTGCCGACTCGAAACCCCTTCTTTTCAGACCAAAGCTCAGTGTAGTCAGGGCCGTTGCGCTTGTCCAATCGAGTTATCGGTCCGCCATTGAACCCGTCCTCGATGAATAGAAGCCGGTAGAAATGCTCAGGATCGCTAAATCGAAAGACCACTCCAAAGCCGTCATCATCCCTCGGCTCCGCCTGTAGCGTCAGCGTGTAGTCCTTCCAGTCCGTATCACCTGCTACCAGAAACGTGCCGTACCAGCGATTGAGAAAATCGCCTCGCCTCCCCCAGATGTTGCTGCGCTGGTGGAGCCAGCCGTCGCCCTCCGCCCGCCATAATGAGGGTCCTTCGACGGTTTCAGGGTCATCGATCACAGTCCATCTGGTGAGCCGATCATCATGAAAGCGCTCATCCAACAAGACACGACTGCAGCCTGAGAAGAATAGACCAGGAACGACGAAAGCTAAGAGCAAGCGGGTGAGGAGGGATCGAACGACCGTTGTCCGGCCAGGTTTCATTGCTCAACCTGAACTAGAGAGGGGGCTGGTTTGAGAGCTTTCAAGCGCTCGACCTCGGTGACTCCGGTAGGATAAGCCTGATAGAGGGTGAAGGTCTCAACCTGAATGCACGACAGCGGACTGTCCGGCTCTCCGCTGGTATCTATGCCGACGCACCCGCCTTGTATATATATGCCAAATTTGCGGTGACGCCCACCCCGCGGCAGGTACTGCGTCGGCGTATGCCCGAAGAAACAGAGCTTGCCATCATAGTTCTTGTAAAAATCGAGGTCGCGGGTCCAGAGCAATACATCGGGATCAGTTTCTGCGGGCGGCGTACCGGGAACCAGTCCGGCATGTACATACATCGCCTGCCCATCCTCGTGAAAGAACGGAAGGCTTCGCATGAAGTCCAGGTGTTCCTCAGGAATGTGAATATCGGTGACGTCTTCCAGATCCACAAGCTCTATTCCATAAGCAGACAGGGTTGCCAGCCCGCCGTTCTCCGGAATCAGCCATTGATATTCGCCATAGTCGAGGCAGTCGAGCAGCATCTGCTCGTGATTCCCGCGCAGCACGACGACGTTGGGGTTCTCCCGCGCGAGCTTCATCACCCGTTCGACAACACCCGGGGCGTCGTTCCCCCGGTCGATGAGGTCTCCCAGGAAGACTATCTTGTCGCGCTGAGGGTCCCAAGGCACATCGCGAAGCAATTGATCAATCAGAAGGGGGCGGCCGTGAACGTCGCCTATAACATAAGTACTAGTCATTTCGATCTAACATCCGCTACCAACTTACCATTAGTATCCAGAATCTCAAAACGGCTGATCACCGGCGGCGTTTCGCGTTTCGCGTTTTTCGTTTCGCGTTCAGCTCTGAGCCCGAGGTGCTAGCGGAAACGAGAAATGAAAAACGCGAATTGCGAAACGATGAGTTTGATTACCCCGAGGTGTCCTCGGCGTGGTTTCTACTCGGCCGCCTTGCAGACTCGTTGGCCTTTTGAAACGCCTCAAACAGAGCTGCAGAATCGCCGGACGTGACCGCCTCGCGCGTGGCCTCCAACTCTCGTATCACTTCGGCGAGAGCTTCCGTGATCTCGTCGGCATTCGTCTGGCAGATGTCCCACCAAATTGACCACGGACTCGAGGCGAGTCGAGTCATATCCTTGAATCCGGGACCCGCGAGTCTTGATGACTCTTCGTCAATCGAGTCTGCCGTTGCAACAGCAAGAGCGGTAGCGAGAAGCTGCGGTACGTGGCTTAGGCGGGCAACGATCCGATCGTGATGCTCCGCCGTCGTCATCACCAGACGGGCTCCGATCGCTTGGACGACGTCGGCGATGGTAGAGGTTGCTCTGTCTTCGCCGCCGCTGTTCACAACAGCATAGGGCGCTTCCTCGAACAGGTCGGCTCGCGCGAACTCGATGCCTGTCCTGTGGCTCCCTGCCATAGGGTGGCCTCCTACGAAGTGAACTGTTGGCGGAAGCGAGACTTGCGCGGCGCGACAGATTTCACGCTTTGTGCTGCCGGCATCGGTCACGATGGCACCTGGCTTGATCAACGCCCCTCTCTCGCGCAGGAAGCCTAGAATGCCGCCAATCGGGGCGGACAGGTAGACCAGGTCGGCATTGCTGACCTCAACTCTGTCGAAACAGTCTTCAATTCCATCAATGACTCCGTTGGCGAGCGCCTTCGACAGAGAGTTCTTGCCGCCCCATCCTGTAATTCGATCGGCAAGACCGGCCCGCCTCGCCGCCAATGCGAACGAGCCGCCGATTAAGCCGACACCGACAATGGCGAGGTGGTTGAATCGCATAGGATTTAGGATTTAGGATTTAGGATCTGGGATTTAGGATCTGGGATTTAGGATCTAGGATTTAGGATTTAGGATCTAGGATCTAGGATCTAGGATCTAGGATCTAGGATTCAGCGTTGGTCCAACGACTGTACCCCCCGCGTCCTGCCTCCGCCCTAAATCCAAATCCTAAAGCTCATGTTACATCCTAAGTCCCAGATCCTAAATCCCAAATCCTAAATTATCCTAAATCCTAGATCCTAAATCCTAGATCCTAAATCCGCCTCTGCCATAGACGGCGCGAGTGAGCGATCCACCGCCTCGGCAATGAGTCGCAGGCGCTTCATCAACAGGGCGAATTGTTCGGGCAGCAACGATTGGGCGCCATCACACTGGGCGTTCTCCGGATCGTTGTGCACTTCAATCAACAGGGCATCGACCCCTGCCGCAACCGCAGCCTGGGCCAGGGGAGGAACCTTGTCGCGCCTCCCGGTTGCGTGGCTGGGGTCGGCAACCACAGGCAGGTGCGACAGCTTCTTCAGCACCGGAATCGCCGACACATCGAAGGTGTTTCGCAGATAAGGCTCGAAGGTGCGTATGCCGCGCTCGCAGATTAGAACTTCGTGATTCCCGCCTGACATTATGTACTCGGCGGCCAACAGCGTCTCTTCGATGGTCGAGGCAGGACCTCGCTTCAGCAGCACAGGCTTGTCGATTCGGCCTACCTCGCGGAGCAGGTTGAAGTTCTGCATGTTGCGTGCACCTATCTGAAGAATATCTACGTAACGAATGAACAGAGGAATCTGGGACGGCTCCATTACTTCGGAGACGACAAGCATGTCGAATCGGTCCGCTGCCTGTCGCAGATACCTCAGTCCTTCCTCACCCATCCCCTGAAACGAATAGGGAGACGTTCGTGGCTTGAATGCGCCTCCGCGAAGGACCTTCGCGCCGTGTTGCGAAACCGATTCGGCGATGGCCATAACCTGGTCGCGGCTCTCGACAGTGCAGGGGCCGGCCATCATAATCACTTCTGGCCCGCCGATCGTCACATCCTTGATCTTTATCTGAGTGCCTTCAGGTTTGAACGCCCGACTGGCGAGCTTATACGGCGCGCTAATGCGCAGCACCTCCTTCACCCCATCGAGCAACTCTATGTCGCGGGTATCGATGACCTGGCCTCCAACGGCGCCCAGAACGGTGTGCCGCACACCGGTGGATCGATGAATGTCGAAGCCCAGGCGGACAAGTTTGTCGATTACAGTTGAGATCTGCTCCTCGGTGGCGATCTCCTCCATCACGATAACCATAAGTACTCCTAAAACTCTCCTTTGCGATTCGGTCTTCCGATATCAGGCTGCAATTGAGTTGGTCCAGTTCTTCTGCTCAGAGTTAAAGCCTCAGCTTGAGGTTTGCAAGAGCAACGATGACATTGACCGGCTACTAGGCACGATTGCGCGCCTTTCGCTTGTTTCCCGTGGAAGGTTCCTTCTTGCCGCGAAGCCGCTCTCTTTCGGCGTTTTCGCGTTCGACCGCAACGCGTTCGAGGCTGCGCGACTCATCTATTATTCTCTCAAACAAGCGGCGAACAGCTTCCGCCTCGAGCGGTCCTTTGTTGATCTTCACGACGTGCTGGACCACCTCTCGCTCGCGTTCGGGCAGATAGATCGGCAGCCCTCGCTCGCGTTTGATTCGTCCTATCTCGATTGCACAATGGGCGCGACGGTTGAGCAGCTCAACCAGCTCCTGGTCGACTCGATCAATTTCGTCTCGCCAATCTTCTATATCCAATCGATAGCCCCGTCCCAGGCAGATTGCATCTTACCTCGCCGTGACGCGAATGGGGAAATGCGAAATTCGAAATTCGGGCCTTTCGCAGTTCACCCGGCGCATTTCGCACTTCGCATTTCGAATTTCGCATTTCTCATTTCGCATTTCTTCACACCGAATTCCTCGATGAA
>DASYSA010000729.1:0-2968 GCA_036003885.1 Blastocatellia bacterium
GTCAAATAACTGATAGGGAATTCGTTGCCGTATTCATGAACAAGAGTACCAAGTCAGAAGTCGATGACAATGCCCGCAATGGGCAGGATGGGGAACAGGGTATCCCGTGAGAGAGACAGCCTTTGGGTAGTTGTATTGACACCAAAAGTCTGCTCGAAGCGAACATTTTCGTGATTGAGTATATTCAGAACTTCAACGTACAGGGAGATCTTCTTCTTCTCTAAGAAGAAAGCCTTGTTCAGCCTCACATCGATTCGGTTGTAATAGGGGAGGCGCTCGCGGTTGCGCTCCGAGGCGAGAAAATACCCGGCCTCGCGGCGTTCGGCGTAGCCCGTAATAGGGAATCCGCTTCCGAAGCGAGCTTTCGCGCTCAGATTCCAGGTCTCGGTGAATCTGTAGCTGCCATAGATATTCGCTGTGTGGCGCTGCTCGAAGTCGCTGCTGTACACTTCGCCCGTCACGAGGTCTCGTCTTCGGCTGCGCTCGAAAGCGTATGAGATCCAGCCTGCCAGGCGATTTGCGCTGCGCCGCTGGACGAATATTTCAGCTCCACGAGCATGGCCGCGAAGGGCATTGTCATAGCGGAAAGCGGGATCGGGGAAAACGATGCGATTGTCCACGAGTCGAAACAGACTGTCGGGCGCGCGAAGCAGGTTCGACTCCTCCTTGTCGTAAAGTTCGAACCGCACCCGCGACTTTGTCCCAATCAGTCGCTCATATCCGAGTACGGCGTGACGCGATATCTCCGCCCTCAAATCGGGAGCACCATTGCGGCCCAGAATGTGGATGGGGTCTGGAAACTGGCTGTGGATCCCCCATCCTGCGTCGATTCGATTTCGCTCGCTTATCCGCCACTCGAGCGCCGCGCGAGGCATCCAGATCGACTGGCCCGTTAAATCGAGATGTTCATCGCGGACTCCGATGGTTGCAATCAACCGACCGGGAACGAGCGTCCAGCGGTCCTGAAAGTAAACCGAGTCTTGCCTGTAGTTCGGAGAAATGCGGTCGTAGTCCAGGAATCGAGAGGCGGCAAAATTGTAGCGCCGGTCGAGCAGGCTATGTTCGATGAAGCGAGTCAGAGTGCCGGCCTCGAGCCGGTGACGTGATCCGGCCTGGTAACTCGCGTCGCTGCGCAACGCAACTTCCGAGTACGTGCCACTGCTTAGAAGCTCTCTGTCTCTGTTTGTATTTTCGTATGTCTCGCGAACATACGAGACGCGGTTTTCCCAAAGGAGCTTCGTATTCGGAGTGAATGTCCAGACCAGATTCGCCACTCCCACTCGATTCAGGCCGTCGATCAAGCTGGTCACGCCCCGATTCGCCGAATTACGTTCCAGGTGCGCGCGGCCCCAGACGAAGGTCGCGCCCAGACGATTTTTATCGGACACGTAATACGCGAGCTTTCCCTGTACATCGCCGAAGCCGAGGTTGACGTCCGACTCCCGGCCGATCTTGTGAAGGAGATAGTCGAGATAGCTCTTTCTTCCTGACACGATCCATGATCCCCGCCGCGCTTTTCCAAGCGGCCCTTCCCCTATGAATGAGGCATTGCTGCCGCTCACAGCCGCCCGGGCATGAAACGCGTCACGGCTTCCCTCGCGTGTGACTACATCGAGATAGGACGCTGTCCGGTCGCCATACCGGGCGGAGAAGGCTCCGGGCAACAACGCGATACTCTCGACCAGATCACCGTTGAGAGCCGTAATCGATCCGGTAGCATCTTGGGTTCCCGAGACCGTGTGAACGAGACTGTGGGTAAGGACACCGTCGATCAGGATGCCGTTGTTGCGGAAAGCCCCGCCACGCACGGAATAGAACGCCTGGAAATCGTCTCCGGTTGCGACGCCTGGGAGCGTCTGGACGGAACGGAGTGGGTCGTCAATCAGGACCCCGGCCAGATTCTTCAGCTCCGAGCCGTTCAAGGTGAGTTGGGACGGAGCAGCCTTCTCCAGTTCTTCGTAGAGCGGGGCCGCAACGGTGACGCTATCGCTGATCGTCGTCGACTCCTGCCCGAGAAGGAAATCAATTTCCTGAATCTCTCCGTCTTTCACGAGCAGGTGTTTCTTGAGCAATCGATAGCCGATAGTCGAAACATAAAGAGTATAGTCGCCGGCTGGAACACCCTCCAACCGATAGGTTCCGTCGTCTGCCGTGACGGCCTGCTGATCTGTTCCGCGCAGGCTCACAAGAACCTTGCGAAGCGGTTCGCCGGTGGCCTGATCGTGAACCGACCCGAAGACTATTCCACCCTCCCTTGCGAGCGCCGGCAGATGAGGCAACAGAAGCATCGATAGAACTGGTAAGAAGCGGCGCATCCGGTGGCGCCTTTTCAGATTGTTAAACATACTGACCACCCGCGCGCGGGAATCGGCCCGCGAGTTCGCCAAAGCAGAGCGCCCCGCTCAGAGTCATGGCGCCTACCGCCAGCCACACGATCAGCAGCCAAAAAGGCGAGCCCAGCGCCTTGGCCATTCCAGCAGGAGTTAGGAAGATTCCTACAGCGATGGCACTACCGGCCACGGATGCGGTCGCAGAGGCTAGACCCAACTCGCGCCGCAAGCTCGCAGGAGCAGCGGGAACAGAAGGAGTCCGCGTGGTTGTAGCTATGGTTATCTCCAAAAGAGTCTTGAGAACCTAACCGGATACATATTGCTGGGCAATAATGAAAAAACACTAGAGCTGGGGTAGTGCGTCATGCTGATGAGGCCCAAAGGGTCGGCAGTGCGTAGCCCCAAGGCCGGCTCTACTAAATTGCGGCCTTTAGGCCTCACCAAATCACACACTACCGGAACTAGAAATTCGGGCTGCTTTATCAACCTCTCGAATCATTGGCCGCGGATTTTCGCGGATTCAACGGATGCACACGGATTCGATCCGCGTAAATCCGTTTGATTGCCATGGTTGGTGGTGGTGCCGCCGGATCCTGAACATCAAGAGTCTCAGTGGTTCTGCCGAACTGCATAGTTGT
>DASYSA010000730.1:0-16689 GCA_036003885.1 Blastocatellia bacterium
CAAAGACCATGTTTTGTCGCTTTGACTCATCGGCAATCGCGAAGTAGGCGTCGCGGGGCAGCAGGCTGTAGACCTTTATGAAATCGGACCCCATCTCCTTAACCGTCAGTACCGCTTTTCTTCCTTCAGCGGCGTTTCCCACGGTGATTGAGCAAGGAGCGCAGGGTGGATTTGGGCCGTCAAGGATGATGCCGGCCGCGACTATCTGTGGACCAATCGTGGTTCGCGCCGCCACTTCCGCGCGCCACTGCTTGATTGGCGGCAGCGGCGCAAACATATCGCGGACTCCGGTGACGCCATTTGCGATAAAGAGTGGAAAGAATGCTTCTTTGTTCCACTCGTGAACATGCATGTCCCATAGGCCGGGGATGAGGAATTTGCCACTCGCATCGACGACTTGACCACTCTCCGCCAGCCGTATCTCGCCAGGTCTGCCGAGCGCCGTGATTCGACCATCACGAATGACCACGGTCATGTCAGGTTTTGCTTCTGCTCCGGTGGCATCAATCAAGGTCACGTGAGTGAAGACGAGGATTTGCCTGTTAGTGGTTCTCTGCTGCGCCAGCAGGAGGGACGAGCAAAAAAGGATGAGCGAGAGTCGAGCGATAGTTTTCATAGAAATCATCCAGAGGGATTTGATCGCTAACGCTTCGGCATGGAGTCATTTCAACAACACTTCCTTGAAAAACTCGACCGCTCGGTCGTCGCCAGTCTGGCCGAGCCAGAACATCGCCTGTTTGCGGACCTCGGCTTTGGAATGTGTCCTGGCTATCTTGATGAGGAGCGGCACAGCCTCGTCTCTCGGCCGCTGGCTGATCGCGAACACGGCTTGCTTCTGCACTTCTGTATCGGGATCGGAGTTGAGCGCCTCGCCAAGCGCATCGAGACTGCGCTGGCCGGCCTTCTGGCCGAGCCAGAAGATCGCCTGTTTCTTCAATTCCCTGTCGGGATCGCTGCCTGCAAGCTTGATCAGAAAACTGACCGCGGCATCTTTGCTCTCGTTAATTGAGGCGGCGAAAATGATCTGCCTCTTTACCTCGCGCGGCGTGACCGTAGAGTAGAGAGTCTCAAGGACGGCGAGCGCGTCTTTGTCTTTGCCCACGCCGAGGGCGAAAGCGCCTTGCTTGCGCACCTCAATGTTCTCCTGTTCATTGCGAACCAGGTTGGCCAGGAAGGCCTGCTCGCCTCCGATCTGGCCGAGCCAGAAGACGGCGGTGGTGCGGCCCTTTTCGCGTGTCGAGCTCCGAACGATGTTTTCCAGCATCGGGCCGACGCGCGGATCGTCGTGCAGCGCCAGGGCCATAACCCCGTGGTCGGCGAGCTTCGTCGCCTGATTGGATTCAATCAGGTCGTTGAGCAGGTTGAGGCTCTCTTGATTGTTCGCTCGGCCGAGCCAGTACACGGGATAGCCGCTGTACTCATGTCGGCGCTCGAGATTGTAGACTTCGACGCGCGCAATCGCGTTGCTGCCCGATTCGTGCAACAGGAAGACTCCCAGATTCCGTGTCTCGGCCGGCGCACCCAGTGAGACATTCGCGCTCTGGACGAAGGTCCTGCTCCCGTCGCTGCCAATGACCTCGGCATCGACCGCGACGCCCGGCCTCACGTCAAACGAGTAGGCAGTCCAAAACTTCGACGATGACGAACTTGCGCGCCCGAGTTTGATAGCTGCCTCGAGCCTCGATTTCAGATCCGGACCGTCGACCGCGATGAATCGTTCGCGCTGATTCGCAGTCGGGAGCGCCTTCGTATCCGACGACTGGGCAACCTCAGCCTCCGCTCCGCGAGACGGCTGAGTGCCGTCCGGATGCTGGCCGCTCCAGCCCCCGATCCCGATCGTAAGCAGCAATAACAACAAAAACAGCATCTTGGTCATCGTATTCCTCCCTTTACTCCTTCAACCAGCGACGTGGACCACAAGGTAAGTTGCTCAGGGGATGAGCGGTCTAGCTTCAGAGCCGCCTCATTGTAAGTCGAGAGCAGCCTTCGCTGATCGCACATACATTCGATCAGCCTGGCGCGACCGTAGACCCGCTCGATGGTCACCGCCATCTTCCAGCCGACCGTGTACCACGGCCCTTGAGTGCCAAAGAACGAGAAGCCGGCCGTTCGCCGTTCTTCGTCCGTCAATTTGTTACCGAGCACATCCAGAAGAAAACCTTCGACTTTCTTGAGGTCTTCGTTGAAATTCGCGACGTCCCGGTCCCAGCGCGCTCGATCCTCGAGCTTGCTCGCGGAATGCGGATGAACATCAGGCCCACCCGCTGCTGCCAGCATCGCGAAACCCTCGCCAAAGGCCCCAACCCACTCAATGACATTCTGCACGGTCTGCGGCAGCCTGGAGATCTCGGCCGAGTTCCTCCTGGATGGACAACTGCTCCCGTAGCCGATGTGATGGAGTTCATGCGCTAGAGTGTTCTCGAACTGTTCCTTAGTGACCGCTGGATCGAGATAAAGAAAAATCGCGGGATCGCTGGTCACTTCAAAAACAAAGCTGTTCTCTCTGGGCTTGATCACGGGATATATCTTCGCTCGGATGCGCGCCCCTCGCGGCAGATAGGCGAGAACGCGCACCACTGCTTCCTTCACGTCCGCGTGCTTCCATTTAGTCAGGGTGAGTTCAAGTAGCGAGGCGCGCTGGGCCATTGCATCAGAAAGAATGAATGCCTTGAACTCTTCATCTTCAAAAGCCCGCTTCAGTTCAGCTTCTCGCTTCTTTAGCCGGACATAACCTTCGCTGGAGAACAGGCGCTGCCAGTCTGCTTCGGCGATGGGTTGGTTAGCTCTGCTTTTATCCAGGATTGAGATCACTGCGTCTGCTTCATCGGCAACTATCCGAACATCCACCGTCGATGAGACGGCCGATAGCGCGGTCACGGCGAACGCCAAAACCGAAATAAGCGACAAGTGACTAGTGACCAGTGCCAAGTTTTTCAAACCTCACTCACACCTGAGCGCTACCATCGGATCTACTTTCATCGCCCGACGTGCAGGAAGATAACAAGCCAGCAGAGCCGCCGCGGCCAGTAGTGCGGCGACACCTGCAAAGGTCGTTGGATCGGTTGCGCTCACGCCGAAGAGAAGGCTGGTCATCAGCCGCGTCAACGCGAAAGCCGCCGTCATCCCAATGGCTGCACCCATCAGCGTCAGCCGCAAACCGTGCCCGATCACCAGTCTCAACACGTCGCGCGGCTGCGCGCCCAGGGCCATCCGCAACCCGATCTCGCCGGTCCGTTGTGTCACCATGTTCGCCATCACGCCGTAGATCCCCACCGCCGCGAGCGTCAGCGCCAGCACCGCGAATCCGCCCAACAGCACCAGGTTCAAGCGGCGCGGAGCGATCGCGGTGGCCATCAGAGCGGTCATACTGTTGACGTTGTAGATCGGCTGGTCGCGGTCTACGCGCTGAATTTCGGCGCGCACGGATGCAACGATTCTGAGCGGGTCGCCTGTGGTGCGCACCAGAAGGCCGGCTCGCGTAGGGCCGAATTGCCGGTAGGAGATATAGACATGTGGCGCGGCTTCCTCATCCAGCCCCGATTGGCGAATGTCGCTAACCACGCCGATCACAGTGTGCCACTCGTCGCCGATGCGCAGCCGTTTGCCCACCAGGTTTTCGCCCGCTCCAAAACGAGTAGCGAATGCCTGACTGATGATGGTGACTTTGGGAGCGTTCTGCGCGTCACCGTCCGTCAAGGCGCGGCCTTCAAGCAACGGAATGCCCATCATCGTGAAATAGTCGGGACTGATGATTCTGGAATCGGCCAACGGCGCGTCGTCGATCCCCTTAGGCTCCGGACGGCCCTCGATGGGAAACACGCTGATGTTGCGCCGCCCGGAGAGTGGAGGACTGTTGATTACCGAAGCGGCTCTGACGCCGGGCAGTGCGGAGATTCTTTCGACGGCCTGTTGGAAGAAAGCCGTTCGCTGGTGCGACTCGGGATACTTCGCTGCCGGTAGCGTGACCTCGACACTCAGGAGATTCTGAGAGTCGAAACCCGGGTCAACCTGCTGCAATCGCCAGAAGCTCTTTATCACCAGCCCAGCGCCAATCAACAGCACCAGCGAAAGGGCGACCTCGGTCACCACGAGCGCGCCGCGCACCCGTCGCCCGCCTGAACTGGTCGTCCCGCGCGTGCCGTCCTTGAGCGCTGAGTTCAGGTCGGCTCGCGAGGATTGCAGCGCCGGCACCAGCCCGAATGTGAGGCCGGTTGCCAGCGAAACCAACATCGTGAATGCCAGCACGTTTCCGTCCACCGCGATCGACTCGGCGCGAGGGATCTGTCCGACCGCCAACGCTCGTATCGCCGTGCTCAGCCATACGGCCAGCAGCAGCCCGATGCCTCCGCCCAGCAGCGACAGCAGCAAACTCTCGGTCAACAACTGCCGCATGATCCGCATGCGCGCCGCCCCAAGCGCCAGCCGAACCGCGATCTCTCTGCGCCGACCGGCCGCCAGCGCCAGCAGCAGGTTGGCTACATTCGCGCAGGCGATCAACAGCACGAACCCGACTGCACCCGCAAGGACGTATAGCGCGGTGCGTTGCTGCCGCCCGACCTGCGCCGGGAATGGAATGAGGTTTACGGGATGCTCGTTACCCTGCGCGGACTCCTGAGCGCGTTGGCGGGTGATGTTGTCAAACTCGGCCCTCGCTTGCGCCCAACTCACGTCCGGCTTGAGCCGGCCGATCGTTAACAGATTGTGCGAATGTCGCTGTCGCTCGGTCGCAAGCGATCGCGGCGCCCAGATCTCGCCCGGCCTGCTGTTATTGATCGGCGCTGGATATACGAACGTCGCCGGCATTATGCCGATGACCGTGTACGCGCGACCGTCAAGCGCGATTTCACGTCCTACGATCTGCGTGTCGCCGGCAAACCGGTTCTGCCAGAGTGCGTGACTCAGCACGGCGACGCGCTCGTTCGTCCGATCTTCCTCATCGGTGAAGGTGCGCCCCAGCAGTGGGGCGACGCCGAGAGTCTCGAACAGATTGGCCGTCGCTCGTTGCCCTTCCAGGCGCACCGGGTCGTCGTTTCCGGTCAGGTTGAAGTTTGCGCGCTCGGTCGCCGCGATTTGGGTGAACGATTGGCTTCGCTCGATGCAGGAGTCGTAGTCATCGGGCGCCAGTTCCACCTGGTCGACCTGCTTCAGCCTCTCCCAAATAACGATCAGTCGATCTGCATCCTCGTACGGCAGCGCCTTTAGCACTACCACGTTGATGACGCTGAAGATCGCCGTGTTGGCGCCGATGCCCAAGGCCAGCGCGATGAGCGCGACGAGGGTCACGGTTTTGTTTTTGAACAACAGTCGGATGCTGTAGCGGATGTCTTGCAAGATTGTCATTGTTGGTCCGTTGTCCGTTGTCAGTTGTCCGTTGTCGGTTGTCAGTTGTCAGTTGTCAGTTGTCCGTGGTCCGTTGCTCCTTACTCGAAGACGGACTACTGACAACCGACAAAGGACAACGGACCAATGACAACGGGCGTCCTCACTTCGTCAGCAGTTGCCTCACGAATTCTTTTGCTCGCTCATCATTCGACTTGCTGAGCCGCCGAATCGCCATTTCGCGAACCTCTGAACGCGAATGTGTCTTCGCGAGCTGTATGAGCAAAGGGACTGCTTCGTCATTCGGTCGTTTGCTTATGGCCATCACCGCCTGCGCCTGCAGCTCAACGTCGGCGTCCGAGCTTGCTATTCTGGTCAAAGCTTCCAGACTGGGCGCCGAAGAGAATCTGCTGAGCCTTGATATGGCCTGCTCGCGCAACTCACGGCTGGGATCGCCTTCGGCAACTTTGACCAGGAAGACGAGCGCTGCATCCTGATCCGGATTCTTCGCAATCGCGCCGACGATCTGCTGCTTCACTTCCCTGCTGCTGACAGACCCATACAGGTCTTGAAGTGTCGACAGGGCCGTTGAATCTCCGCTCCTGGTGATCGCCGATACAGCCGCCTGACGCACATTCTCGCTTTCATTCTCACTTCGGGCGATCTCGGCGAGCATCGATTGCGTGCCCGGCAGACGACCCAGCCTTGATACAGCTCCTTCCCGCAGCTCGCGGCTCGAATCATTCTTTGCTATCTGGACCAGAAACGCTTTGGCAGCACTCTGGTCGGGATTCTTGACAACGGCGTTGATGATGCTTTCGCGCACGTTCGAGTTCGCAACAGACTTGTAGAGACCTTCGAGAATCGGGACCGCCCCCGCGTCCTGGCTCCTGGCGATTGTCTGCACCGCGGCTTCACGCACGTCTGCCTGCTCCTGCTCGTCACGCACGATGCCGGCAAGGGCGCCTTGTGTGCCAGGAAGTCTTCCGAGCATCCGAATGGCAGCTTCTCTAAGCTCCCGGTCGGCATCGGTCTTAGCTACCTTTAAGAGAAAATCGGCCGCGGCTTTCTGACCCTCATTCTTTCCGATTGACCGAAGAAGCTGCTCTTTGACATCTCGATTAGTCACTTGTCCGTAGAGATCTCGCAGCAATGGAAGAACTGCTGCTTCACGACCTCGGCCAACCGCGGCCGCAGCTGCTTCACGCACCTTCATGTCTTCCCGCTCGTTACGCACGATGTCGGCAAGGAACACTTGCTCGCCGCCGGCGAAGCCGAGCCAGAAGATTGCATCGGCGCGAACATCGGTGACTGGCGATTTGCGCACAAGCTCCTTCAGAACGGGCACCACTTGTGGAGCATCGTGCATGCCGATGGCTGCAGTCGCGTGTTCGGATACGTTCCTGGTGCTGTTTGATTCAGCGATCATCCTCAGATGATCCAGGCTCTCCTGATTGCCCGCGCGACCAAGCCAATAGACCGGATAACCGCTGTATTCGCGCTGCCGCTCGAGATTGTAGACCTCCATACGGGTTATCGAGTTATCAGAGGGCTGGAGCAGCGCAAACACGCCGAGATTGCGTGTCTCGATCGGCACGCCGCCGGAATTGCCAAAGAAGAGAGTCACACTGCCCAGGCTGGTCATGCTTCCGTTGAAGACGTTCACGTTGGGATCGACTGCAACCCCGGGCCTCACATCAAATGAATATGCAACCCAGAATGGTGATTGCTGCGGCCTCGATCGCGCCAGCTTTATCGCTGCCTCCACCCTCACCTTCAAATCAGCTCCTTCAACATTAATGAAGCGCTGAGGTTGATCGGCCACGCGGTTAGGGCCGCCGCTGGATTGATCGCCCCTCACAGTTCTGAGCTGAGCGGTCTGTGCGACGGCCAGAATCAGGAGCGCGACTGTAGTGAGTATTCTCGATTTCATAAAGTGTCCTCCAACGAGCTGATATCTGCTGCGAGAGGGCGGCCTGACTGTATGATCGCTACGTCCCTCATCCTGGCTCGCCGTTCTTACTTCGCGGACATTATCTGCAAGCTTCCATTGCGCGTGGAGACATGAACGACCGGAGATGGGCCGCCAAGCTGTACGCGCTTTGGTTCGCGATCAGATTCGGTTCGATTTTGCGGGCATTCAGGCAGGCGGCAGTCGAGTCGCGAGTGGGCAGAAGTCTCAGCTTCAATGCCGGAGTTGAACCCTTCAGGAACCTGCAGGATGAGCCCGCCATTTTGAGAGCGAGCTTCCAACAGCTCTCCAGCCCAGCCACCTTCTGGCAATCGCACGACTATGCCTCCATTCTGGCTTTCGAGCCTCACCTCGCCGCTGCCTCGCACGAGATTGATGCCGCCATTGGTCGAGCGAGCAGTCACCTTTCCCTCGACATCCCTCAACGAGACTCCGCCGTTTTGGGAATGCAGCTCTATCACAGACTGGGTGCTGCCGCTCTTGCTGACTGAGATTCCGCCGTTCTGAGAGCGTCCGGTAACTTTTCCGTTGAGGTTGCTAAGCGAAAGGCCCCCGTTGTGGACCGAAGCTTCAATGGCGAGGTCGCGCGGAACGAAGATAGAGAACTGGACCGTCCAGGACGATCTTCGATCAGACCCTCCTTCAGGCTCGTGGACGCGGACCTTGCCGCCTTCGGTTGAGATGGTCAATTGCTTGAGAATCGCTTGAACTGTTGCGTCATCATCCGCGCTGGCGAGCTTGCAGGCTCTGATAAGGATGTCGGGCTGGTCCCATCCTCTAATCGAGACGCCGCCGTTGCGACTGCCTTCCACGTCGAGCACTTGAACCGCAGCACGCGACAGGGTTTGTTGCTCTTCCACCACCTGACGAGCAGCGTAGTTCGAAAACGAGCGCTCGAATTGCTTCTGGCACTCTTCAGCAACAAAGTCCTCGTCAGTCTTCTCCCGCTCTGTCTTCTTTTGAAAAGCATCGGTTGGGTTATACGCAAGAGTCGAGATCAGGAAGGTGAATGCTAAAGCGAACGCTAGTTTCTTAGTCATGATTATTCTCCCCGCAGTTCGAAAATGAAGGACGCAAAAACCGCTCTTACTGCCTCTGTCTCTCGCCCTCCGGTTCATTCGTACCTGAGCGCGACCATCGGATCCACCCTGGTCGCACGACGAGCTGGCACCAAACAGGCTCCCAGAGCCACTGTTATGAGCGCAAACGAGATTGTCACAAAGGTTGCGGGGTCGGTAGCGCCGACGCCGAACAGGAAGCTGGCTATGAAGCGAGTCAGGCCCAGGGCAGCGGCGGTGCCGATCCCAATCCCGATAATCGCCATCAACATACCCTGACCGGCCACTCGCCTGAGAATGCTCTGCTCGGTTGCTCCCAGCGCCATTCGAATCGCGATCTCGTGAGTTCGCTGGGCGACCGAATACGACATCACGCCGTAGAGTCCCACGGCTGCCAACACCAGGGCCAGAAGGCCGAAGAAGCCGGTCAATTTCGGAAAGAAGCGTTCCTGGGTGAGAGATCGTTCAACCTGCTCTATCTGCGTTTTGATATCGAACACCTGCAGGTCTTTATCAACATCTCGCACGGTCCGACGAATGGAAGCGAGCATCATTCCGGGATCGCCGGCCGTTCTGACCGCGAAGGTAGTCATGCCCAGGGCGTTCTGAGGAAACGGCAGGTAAGCGATGGACGGAACGCCCTGTCTGGGTCTCGAGTACCGGGAGTCTCGCGCGACACCGACCACTTCAATATCGCCGCTGTTCTCAACTCTGCCGAAGCCGAAGCGCTTTCCAAGGGGGGCTTCATCTCCGAAAAATCTTCGTGCCATTGTCTGGTTGATGACAGCAACTCTCGGAGAACGTTCGTCGTCTTGTGAAGTCAGGCCGCGGCCCGCCAGCAGCGGAATTTCCATCGTCTCCAGGTAGTTCCACCTTACCCGCTGCTGAAAAACTCCGCTGTCAGCTTCGGACAATGGGCGCCCCTGCGGGTATGCCGGGCCGCTTCGGCCGGCTCCACTCAACAGCGTGAACTCTGAAATAGTCGCCGAGCGCACACCGGGCAGCGCTTCAATACGCTCGATGAGTTGTTGGCAGAGAGGACCAATCTGTTCGCTTCTGTATCCCTTGGCTCTCGGATCGACCCTGAAATACAGCAGGTTGTCCGCGTTGAATCCGAGTTCCACGCTTTGGAGATTATGGAGTGTGCGCACGAACAGGCCGGCGCCGACCAATAACAGGAGCGCTGCCGCCACCTGCCCGACCACCAGCGATTTTCCGAGAAGCGAGAGCGAGCCCCGAGCTCCGCGCGTGTTCTCTTTGAGCGCAGAATTCAAGTCAACGCGCGTCGCCCGCAGCGCAGGCGCGAGTCCGAACAGAACGCCGGTTAATAGCGCGACCGCGGCGGTAAAGCAGAAGACTCGCCAATCCAGTTTTAGCTCGGCCTCTAGTTGGCTTCCTCGCCCGGGACTCCACATCAGCAAGAGGTCTTTCAACCACCAGGCGAGCAGCAAACCGAGCGCGCCGCCCAGCAGCGCCAGCAATATACTCTCCGTCAATAGCTGACGGATCAGCCTGAAGCGCCGGGCACCGAGCGCCAAGCGGACGGCTATCTCCTGCCGCCGTCTTGCTGCCCGGGCCAACAGCAGGTTGGCAATATTTGCGCATGCGATCAGCAGCACCAGCCCGACCACGATCATGAGGATTCTCAAAGGCTGTTCGTAAGACTGCCGCAAATAGACTTCGCCGTACTTGCCCGAAAGCACCTGCAGAGTTGGCAACTCGCGGGGCCCCCAGTCCGGTGGACGGCGACTGGGCGGCGCGGCGTTCCAGCCCGCCAGCGCACTTTGCTGAAACACTCCTTCGAGCTCTGCATGCACCTGGTTCGCGGTCGTGCCGGGCCTCATCCGCCCCATCATGCGCACCCACCAGTACCACGACTCATGCATCTCCGAGGCGGATTGCCTGAGGCGTGGCTCCAACGCCAGGGGCATCGAAATATCAGGAGAATCGCCGACCTCTAATCCTCCATAGAACTGCGGCGGCGTAATGCCGATGATCGTGACCGGTACGTTGTTGATGGTTATGGTCTTGCCCAATACGACCTCGTCCAGTCCGAAGCGAAGTTGCCAGTAGCGATGGCTAATGACCGCAACCGGATCTGCATGAGTCTCGTCGTCGCTCTCCGCTATAGTTCGGCCCAGCAGCGTCTGCACTCCTAACGCGGAATAGAAGCCGCCCGTCACCAACTGCCCTTTGGCAATCTCCGCCTGCCCATCCACATTCACATTCAGGTCTCCGGACGGGGCGAAGGCAAAGACATCCGAAAGGGTTTCGGTTTGAGCGCGAAAATCCTGGAAGGCCGGATACGAGAAGGAAGAGCCGACACGGAGCCCGGTCGCCGGGTCTCGGTTTATGGTGCCGCTGTGCGAGATTGCCATCATTCGTTCGCACTGGGTTTTGAACAGAACCAGTTCTTCCGGCCTCTTCACTGGCAGCGTTTTCAGGAGGACCGCGTCAACCAGGCTGAACAGGGCAGTGTTTGCGCCTATACCGAGGGCCAGAGACAAAACGGCCGCGGCGGTGAAACCCGGGCTCTTCAGCAACTGCCGAAAACCATAACGCAGATCCTGCAAGAGAGTGTCCATAGTATTTGTCAGTTGTTCGGCCTTGACGTTCTGATCTCTGACCCTCCAACCCGCAACCGTTGGTGGCGGGGCCGAATCCACTTTCTCCACGAACAGCAAGTAAAGCTGGAACTTTGAACGTACAGCCTCAGGCTTCGGGTGGCAGCTCTGAATCTGCCTTTTCCACGACCAGGACTTCAATGGGCCGCCTCGCAGGCACCATCTCGAGTCCAAGCTCATCGCGTACTGCGTTTATTACCATTGTCTCGTCGGCTCGGCTGTAGGAGAGCTCCCAGTCATAGTCGCCTCTGAGCTCGGTTTCATCGACGACCGGGCGGTCGAGAAAGTTTTCCAGCACGTCAGCCAGCACACCGACAGGTTGTCTGTCGGCGTGAATCTTGCCACGCACGAACCAGTGCTCCGCCTTTTCAGCCCGTGAAGGACGCAACTTTGATGTCTCCTTTCGGAGCACCCGCAGCACCAGGACATCCATTTCGCGCGTCTCGCGGTGTGCGCGAATGCCAAAGGTCGATTCGACCATCTGCTGAAACATTGGATAGAGCAGATCCTCGCGGCCCCTGGGAGCCACGACCGATACTTTGTACTTGCCCTCGACTTCCGGGACCTGGCTTATCACTCGGTGAAATGGCGTTTGATAGGCGACAGCAATGAGATTCAAAAACGCGATGCCGTCACCGGTGATCTCGCCCGGCAGAGGAAAGAGGCCACCGGAGTCCGAGTTGGAAGGTCTGATGACAGCTTGAAAAAGAGGCGCGCCCCCAGCTTCTTCCTTCGCCTTTGCATCAGCCGCCACCCGATCCTGGCCGATGTTCTCTTTCGGCGGATGTGCAATTGGTTCGCCCGTCTGCACGTTGCCTATTCTGAGAGCGGCGAGCTGATCGTTTGTTTGAAAGCAGCTCATCGGATTCGATGACGCGCTTACGATTAGGAGAATAAGCGAAACCCTGACGAGCATCTGCACCTCCTTAACCTTCGTTCCTCGTTTCCGCGCATCAACAACTGGACCGATCGCCATTCTTCATTTGAGAAGGTCTTCCAGGAACTTCATAGCCTCGGGATCCCTGCTTTGACCCAGCGCCATGACTGCTTGCTTTCGCAGCTCGACCGAGGCATCTGATTTGGCAATCTCCATCAGTTTTTTAAGCGCGGCCTTCGAACGAGTCTGGCTGAGCGCGAAGAGGATCTGCTTCCTAACTTCGACGTTCTGCTCTGAGCTGTAAATCTGTCCCAGCATTTCGGCTCCCTGGTCTCCATGCTGCTGGCCGAGGCCGAAGATTGCCTGTTTGCGCAGCTCGACGTCGCTGGCAGTGCGGGCGATCTCCAGCATCTTTGCCTGAGCTTTCGCACCGCGAATCTGGGACAAGGCGAACAGAACCTGTTTGCGGATCTCGACGTTCTGATCTGCGTCATAAATCTTCATCAGATCATCGACCCCCGCGTCATCGTGTTGCTGGCTGATGCCGAATATCGCTTCCTTGCGCACCTGGACGTCGCCGGAGGCGGATGCAATCGCGACGAGTTTGGCGCGCGCCTTAGGCCCCCGAAGCTGGGAGAGGGCGAAGAGGACTTGCTTGCGTATCTCCACCTGCGCGTCTGCATCGTAGATCTTCGTAAGATCATCGGCTGCGTTTTCATCGCGCTGCTGGCTGATGCCAAAGATGGCCTGCTTCCGCACCTCGACGTCGCCTGGAGCGCTCGCGATTTCGACAAGTTTGGCTCGTGCCCTTGAGTCACGGGTCTGAGATAACGCGAAGAGGACTTGCTTGCGGATTTCAACACCCTGGTTGGCGTCATAGATCTTAGCCAGCTCACCAACGGCTTTCTCATCACGCCGTTGGCCGAGACCGAAGATGGCTTGCTCGCGCACTTTGTTTGCGGTGGCGGTTCGTGCAATTTCGCTCAACAGATCGGTAGCGCGAGGGCTTCGGTGCTGCGAGATGGCAAACACAGCCTGGTTTGCGGTCTCGGCGTCGTTTGATTGCGCCGCAATATCTTTCAACACATCGAGGGCCTTCTCATCATTGGTCTGGCCCAGCCAGAAGACGGCGGTCTTGCGCAGCTTTGCGTCTTGCTGATTGCGGGCCAGCTCAATGAGTAGAGCCGTTGTCTGCGTGCCCCGGTGTTGCCCAAGCAGTGAGATGGCAGTCTCCTGTATCCGTCTGCTCACCGTCGAACCCGGCTTCAACATCTCAACGACGATTTGCGCCGCGCGGTCGGGATTGGACTGAAAGAGGCTCTGCAAGGCGATGAGCTTCAGCTCCTCATTGCTCTGGTCGACCTGGACCTCCTTATTGAGTTTGGCCGAGAGCTCGATGATCAGAGCCCTCGCATCGTCGGCCCAGGTTGAACGCGGATAGTCTTTGATCAGGAGTTCCAGATGGTCATAGGCCTCTTGATACATCTTTTGCTTGTTCAACGCAAACGCGAGCCAGTAGTGAGCCGCATCGACGTTCTTGTGTTTGGGATATGCGCCGATGAAGTCGCCGAATCGCTTCGCAGCTTTCCCCCAAGCCTCTTCCCCAATCAGATCGCGCCCTTCGGTGAAGACCTTCATGGCGGCATCGGTGCCCGATGTCTGAACGAATCGATTGAGTTTCTCCAGGTCCTGCGCCTGAAGGCGTTGCGAGTGGTCACCTGACAGCAGGATCAACAATGCAACGGCCATCACAGGCAGCAGCATGAAGCAGCTTAAGCCTGCGACCGAATGACGAAAACGCACCTGATTGTACTTTTTGTCCGACATAAATCTCCTGATGCTATGATCGAGTTACTAGGGCTGATAATTTGTTGCCGTCAACGGAGCCGAATAGACCTGCAACACGGCGATGATCTCCATCTTATGTATGCGATCCTTGATCGAGCGCACTTCATCGGTCGACGGCCGGTCCGGCAAGTTGGCGATGTCGAGCAACACCGGCTCTAAACTGCCGAGCACATCTTCGGCGGGAAGATTGCCGCTGGTCTCGGCATCCCGCCGGAGCAGGATGTTTTGATAGAGTAGGCTCTTCGATTGCCGCTTCTCGAGGGCCAGATCGGCGGTGATTCCTTCGGTCGAGGTGTCGGAGTTTCTGAAACTGCGCAACAGCATTTGCGCCTTCTCGAAGTGCCTGACCATCCCCGCATCGAAAATACCGACGTCATTCGTTGTTGCAAGCCGCTCCGCGGAATTATCCCCGTCATTCGAAGGGGTGATCGGAGCTTCTTGTTTAACGCTGGCGTATTGCTTTTGCTCCGGTGATTGACGCGGACGGTCCGGCTTCATCGTCCCGACGATCTTCGATTTGTCTCCTTCTGGCCGGACCGCGATTATCTTGTTTTCATGCTCGTCGCCGGGTGTCGGAGCAGGAGTTGGTATCGACTCCTGAGTCTGTTTATTCTCAACTCGCTCCTCCGGTCTCTGGGCGAACAAGCCCGTTCGAAGACCAAGCCAAAGTCCGAAGACCAGCACAAGCACGGCAAGGGAGGCATACGCAAGGTGCCGAGGTGAAAGGCCCAACAACCTCAAACGGGCGATCGGCCCAATAAGTATCCGAGACCAGAATGAGTCAGCAGGCGAGATTCGTTCCGGAATTGAATCCTGGGCGAGCGCGGCGGCGATGCGCGCGCGCAGATGCTCGCTTGGGATGCTGTCGGGCAGTTCGTCCTCAAATGCGCTGGCCATCAACTCAATCGCGCGCTCTAATTCGAAGGCACTTGCGGCGCACGCGTCACACTGGGCCAGATGCTTGTTGACTTGAGCCGCGATTTCCGGCTCAAGCTCGCCATCGAAATAGGCCTGCATGGTTACTTCATTCAAGCAGGAGATCATGGCCGTTCACCCCCGATCTTTCCGTAGAGTCTGAGGAACTCGCGCCGCCCTCGCGCAATCAGACTGCCGACGTTGGCTTCCTTGATTTCCAGGGCGGCGGCGATCTCGCGATACGACAGCCCTTCGTGTTTGAGCAACAGACAGCTGCGCATCGGCTCCTTTATGCGGCCCAGCACGAGGCGAGCCTCTTGAATCTCGCTCTGACGTACCAGCTCTTCATCGATTGAAGGGGCGTCCACGACTCTCACGATCTCCGCGGCGAATTCTTCATCGCGAGCAGCAGAACGGTTCTTGCCGCGCAACATGTTGCGGGCCACATTCGCCGCCACTCGCAGGAGCCAGGCGCGAAGCAAGCCTTCCCGCTGCGCCGTGTGAAGATTCTGGTAGAGCCTCAAAAAGACCTCCTGGACGATGTCCTCCGCCAACTGCGGATCGCGGACCAGGGCGCAGGCGTAGCGGTAGACGGCGCGATGATGCACCGTGAACGCCTCGTCAAAGCTCAATTGAACGGTGACTTGCGCGGCCGTGGCGGCGCTGGCTTCAGAATCGGTCAATGCCATCCCCCATCCGCTCATCATCGCCCTCACCCAGAAAACACCGCGGGCGGAGAATTCGTGGCAAGGAATTGGCCTCCGTCAGGAGGGGAGGTTGAAGACTCTGGGTCCAGGTTGAAAGCGAGCTGCGACGGGGCTCACGCCGCCGGCTTCAATCGTACCACTAGACTTCTGGCTTAGGTTGAAAGCGAGCTACCACGGGATCACGCCCGCTGGCTTCGATTTTGCCGGCTCATCGGCTCGCGTCCGTTCCCCGTGCGAAGCACAAGCGTCCCAGGATTCGCTACTGTTTTCGGTGCTGACAGTGTAAGCCCGGCTTCGAAAGAACGAGTCGGATCGGCTTCGATAAGTCCACTGATTCATCAATCAAAACTTCATCGTGCCACTGGGTCCCGCCGCCTGGCTCTCCCGGATGGCCATACGTAAAGACCTCGAGCCAGGAACTGCACCCCTTGAAGCCTTTGATTCGGTACACTCCCGGCCTCATCATCGAAGACCTGTTGGTCGTGATATGGAAAGATGGGCCTTGACTGTGAAGCACCATGGCGACCGTATCTGCCGGGCTTCCGTCGGGCCAGCGCACTTCTACTTCTGCTTCCAGGTCGGCTCTAACAAAAGGCACGGTGATGTCCCGTTTATCAAGTTTCTGTCCTTCGCCCAGCGTGATCGGTTCTGCCAGAGAGGTGCCTGCTGAATCAGGATAATACACTCGGGGGTAAGGACAGAGGGCGCCAGTGAGATTGACGCCAAGGTAGTAATTGCCAGGTGGCAAAGAATTTAGTGTGTATCCTCCATAGGGGTCTGTATAGCTCCACCGCCCTCTAGGAGCAGCTTGTCGGCCGTCTTTCACAGCAACGACATCAACCCTGATCAGTGGGACCGGGTTACCCTCCGAATCAAGAACTTTGCCGGTAATCTGTCCGTCCACCAAGGCGTAAAAGTCAGCCACAGCGCAACCACGGTCCGCGACCTTGATCTCGAGATGCGTGTACGGACTCACGTTTTCAGGCACGCTCGCCCGAACCTTGTAACTCCCCGGCAAGAGCCCCGGCACCTGATAGCGCCCGTCGCCGTCGCTCTTTGTCTGCAGAAGCCGGCCCTCTCCCTCAATAGTGATTTCGATCTCCTGTAGTGGAGTCACTGTCTCTCGACTGTCATCGTCGAGCGGAGTTGATCGCCGAAGGACTCTGCCTCTAATGGTTCCCCCGGACCCTTCTTTAGGCATCGCGCTGAAGTATGCCAGGTCCTCCTCGGCTTCCGAGAGTGGACGGGTCCGGGTGCAAATGCTCGTATGCCATTTGGTCGCGTCCTTCTTGTCTCGGAATGCGTAAACCAGATAGCATTGTCCGTCTTTGAAGTGATAACCACAGTCGCCGCCTCCGAGCCCGGTCAC
>DASYSA010000731.1:0-6917 GCA_036003885.1 Blastocatellia bacterium
TGATTCGGGACCGTGAGGCCCCGGGTTCAAATCCCGGGCCCCCGACCAAAGTTCCCTTATATGAACTGGCCAACAAGAAAGGCCCGCGGAAGCTGCTTGGGCGCAACCCCCGCCTAGCTGGTCACCCTTGATCTCGATTCGCTCAGGGCCCGAAGCGCTCCTGTCAGTGTTGTGCTAGCCGCCGACCAGGCGGTCCGCAGTCGTCGGGTCCGATCACCTAAAGGAAGTCTTGCCTGTTTATGCCCCTCGTCTCCGCTTGATCAAGACCGGCCGCGAGCAGTCGGCGATATTCGAGCGGCCGAAAGGCTGGCGCGTATCTCGCAAATGCGCGATAGAGACCGCCAAGCGATCCGAAGCCCGACTGAAATGCTATTGCCGCAATATTGCCATCGGTCGTAAGCAGAAGTCGCTGTGCGTGCGCTAGGCGGAGTCGGGTCACGTACTCCCAGACGCTGACCAGCGTGTGCTGTTTGAACAGTCGCATGAGGTAGTTGGGATGCAAGTCGGCCGCCGCGGCGACGATTTTGATGCTCAGTTGTTCCTGATAGTTGCGAGCGAGGAAGTCCGTTATTACGTTGATCTTGCTGTATGGACCACTAGCCCCTACTCGAGGGACGCGTGCTTGGTCGGCGACTGACTCAGGGGCAAGCGAGACCCTGATAAACCGCGCCTCGACTTCGAGCGCCAAGGCCCGCTGGCGTGTTGTGTCCTCACTTACGTAGTCGTGGTACCAACGCTGCACCAGAGACAGGTCCGAGTCGTCGGAGGGTGCGATAACGACATCACCCGAAAGCAGCCGCTCGACCAGTTTCGGTCGCAGTTGCCACTGAATGATCCAAGTGAGGGGAATGCTCATCCAAATGCCCCACCCCTTTAGTCCTGGGGGGAGGGTACGGTGCGGTATTCCTCCCCAAAGCACGGCGAACTGGGGCGCGTCCAACTGGATCCGCGCCCCTCCGTGCAGGTAGCTCAATGTTCCTTGGACGAGGTAATTGACCTCAACGTCCGAATGTGTGTGCGGAGTAGACATGGCAGGCACATCGGACGTCTTCCAAACCCTGAAACCCAAGGTCGGCTCGTGACTTACCCATGACTCAGCTAGTCGCTCGCGAATGCCAGGCATTAGGTTACTAATCGTAAATTTTCGCGCCGAATTAGGGAAGACCTCCTCGATTACCCCGCATAGAGTGGCACGTGTGGGTTGGCGGTCCGATTCGTTGGGGGAGTCCTTCTCGCCTGCCGGAGATGGGCTTGACGCTCAACCGCGTGCTGCACAACTCCCAGGACCTTGGGTGTGTGTCGCATCCAGCCGCCGGCGCTCTCGCATTGCGGCGGTCGCGAGATGCAGGCAGACATGACCTGTGATCACACGGCAAGCGCGAGTTGGCCGGTCCCGCGGGACGGCTTGGAGGTATTGGATGCGTGAAACAAGTGTCAAGGTCTGGTCGAGTGTCGGTCTGGCTGTTGCGCTGGTCGCTGTGGCATGCGGCACCCAGACAAACAACAGCGGAAAGATAGGCGGAACTGTTCACGTCTTGGCCGTCTGGTCCGGATCTGAGCAGGCGTCCTTCCAGGCCGTGCTCAAGCCGTTCGAAGAACAGACAGGTATCAAAGTTCTATACGAGGCGACACGTGATCAGGACGCAATCCTGACGACGCGCGTCGAAGCCGGCAATGCGCCTGAGCTGGCGTCGGCGCCAAGCCCGTCCCTGTTAGCGAGGTTTGTGCGCGAGGGCAAGGTCGTTGCCCTCGATCAGATTCTCGACATGAACAAGTTGAGATCCGACTACGACAAGAGCTGGATCGACCTCGGCACGATCAATGGCAAGCTCTACGAGATCTTCTCCTGGACTGCTCTGAAGGGATTGGTCTGGTACGACCCCAAGGTCTGGAACGCCAAGGGCTACAAGGTGCCGAAGACCTGGGATGACCTGATCGCACTCCAGAACAAGATGAAGCAGGACGGCACGACCCCTTGGTGCATCGGGCTGGAGAGTGGTTCCGCGTCGGGCTGGCCGGGCAAGGACTGGATTGAGGAGATCGTCTTGACCCAAGCAGGACCGACCGTGTACGACGCCTGGTGGCAGGGCAAGCAGAAATGGAGCTCGCCTGAGATCAAGCAGGCTTGGCAGACGTGGGGCCAGATCCTTGGTCCCAACGACAGCAACGTCTTCGGGGGCAAGAACAACATCCTCGCCACCAACTTTGGCGACGCAGGCACCCCGATGTTTGCCAACCCGCCGAAGTGTCTAATGCACTACCAAGCATCCTTCATCACCGATTTCTTTGTTAAGGCAGTTCCGACGTTGAAGGCCGGAGAGGACTTCACCTTCTTTCCGATACCTGACGTAAACAGCCAGAACGCGGGCGCTCATGTAGTCGCGGGCGACACGTTCTCGGTGTTCAAAGAAACACCGCAGTCGCGGGCCCTGATCGCGTACTTGGCGACCGCAAAGGCGCAGGCGATCTGGGTCAAGCGCGGCGGCAAGCTCTCGGCCAACAAGGAAATGAACCTCTCCGATTACCCCGACGACATCTCTAAGTCGCTGGCGGACGCTCTGGTGAAGACCAAGGTTGCGAAGTTCGATGCTGGTGACCTGATGCCAGGTGCCATGGGAACCAACTTCTGGAAGGCGGCTCTCGCATTCGTCAGCAACCAGAACGAGCTGGATTCGATCTTGGCCAACCTCGACAAGATTCAACAGACGGCCTATACGTCATGACCAAACCCAGGTAGGTCATGGACTTCAGCGTCCTTCTCACCGATATCCCGACGCTGTTGGCCGTGGTTCTCGGCGTGCCCTTGGTGCTCGCCGCCTACATCGTGGGTGGCGAGTACCTGGTGCGCCGGCTACCTGACAAGAATCGCCCCCAGCTCCGGCCCTGGCTGTGGGTAGGACCTGCCATTTTCCTTGTGGCAGCTATCCTGCTCATCCCTGCAGTCTTTACCGTCATTCAAAGCTTCCAGGACAACGTTGGCACCTTCGTCGGCCTGCAGAACTATTCGACACAGCTCGCGGACTTCCCATCCGGAGGCGCTTGGATCGCGATTCGAAACAACATCGTCATCTGGCTGATCTTCTACACGTTGTTCGTGCTCGCATTCGGTCTCATCCTTGCGGTCCTCTTCGACCGCGTGCAGTACGAGACGATGGTGAAGTCATTGATCTTCATGCCGATGGCTATCTCGTCCGTGGCCCTGGGCGTGATTTGGAAGTTCATGTTCTGGTACCAGCCAGCCGGATCGCCACAGACGGGAACCATGAACGCGATTGTGACCGTGCTTCACCACGATCCGGTTGCGTGGCTTCAGGATCAGTGGCCGAACGGCCTGGCCGTCCTGAACAATCTCGCGCTAATCGGAGCTGCGACCTGGGGCATCACCGGATTTTCAATGGTGATTCTTTCTGCCGCCCTCAAAGGCATCCCAGGTGAGCTGCTGGAGGCGGCGCGCGTGGATGGCGCCGGGGAGCTGACCGTCTTCAGGCGCGTCATCTTTCCATTGATGATGCCGACCATCGTCGTGGTCGGTACCACGCTTGTGATCTTCGCGCTCAAGGCGTTCGACGTTGTCTACGTAATGACGAATGGCAATTACAGCACTGATGTTCTCGCCTTCCGCATGTACAACCTACTTTATGTCTCGCGCGACCCCGCCGGAGCGAGCGCGGTCGCGATCATCCTGCTGGTCGCGGTGATTCCGGTTCTCATCTTCAACCTGCGGCAGTTCCGTGCAGTGGAGGCAAGGCGATGAATGTCGCAGCGGCGACGCGACCGGAATCGATAAGAGCAATCTTGTCCCCGCACTGGATTGCTCAGCGGATTTCGCGCGTCCTGCTTCACGTCGCCGTCATCGGGCTGACGCTCGTGTGGGTGGTTCCCACCGTCGGCCTACTGCTCAGCAGCTTCAGGCCGTTTTCGGCCATCGCCACGAGCGGCTGGTGGACCGCGCTATCGCCGCCCTATCGATTCACCCTGGACAACTACAGCCAGATGCTCGACCAAAGCAATCTGGGTGGGGCCATCTTCAACAGCTTTATGGTGGCAATTCCATCGACGGTCATTCCGGTCACCATTGCGGCTTTCGCGGCCTATGCCTTCGCCTGGATGAAGTTCCCAGGTCGCGACTGGATCTTCCTGACATTTGTCGGCCTGCTCGCAGTTCCGCTGCAGTTGACCTTTATCCCCATCTCGAAATTCTTCGTCGAACACGGGATTACGCCTGACAACCTGGGGGCCCTGAACCTACCTCCATGGATCGGCTTATGGCTGGCGCACGCCGGCTACAGCTTGCCGTTTTCGACCTACCTGCTCGCCAACTTCTTCCGTGCCCTGCCGAGCGATCTGTTCGAGTCAGCCGAGATCGACGGCGCGGGTACGCTGACGGTGTTCTTCCGCATCATCCTCCCGCTGTCCGTCCCGGCTCTCGCCTCACTCGTAATCTTTCAGTTCCTATGGGTTTGGAACGACCTGCTGGTGGCTTTGATCTTCGTGGGTGGAGCGCCAGAAGTGGCGCCGTTGACGGTGAACCTCGCCAATCTGACGAACTCGTTCGGGCAGGGCTACCAGCTGCTCACCGCGGCGGCCTTCTTCTCCATGATCGTGCCCCTCGTCGTATTCCTCAGCCTCCAGCGCTACTTCGTGCGCGGCATCTTGGCTGGTTCCGTCAAGGGGTAATAGGTCGATGGCATCAGCCACTCACGACCACGTAGTGAAGCGCTACACATCCGACCTCACGGTCCCGAAGGGCTTCATTGTCGACATCAACCTATAAGGTGCCGTTTTCGCGCTCGATGGGCCTTGTATCAGACCTCCAACAGATGGTCGGCCTTACCTGAATGGCGCTTGCATGTTGGATTTCGAGCTTCTGGCCGAACCGCCTCCCGAAATCACTTCGCAAAAGGCGGCGAAATATCCCCGATTGGGCGCCGATCACCACCCTGACAGCCTAAGCGACTCTCCCATTGTGACCAGCCGTTGGCGATAACGTGATCAGGAATGCAGGTCCTCCAGCGGCCCTGCGCCTTTCATACGACAGTAAGTATCCATGCCGAAGGTAACCATTGTTGGAGCCGGGAGTGCGGTCTTCGCTCGCCAGATCGTCACCGACATGCTCGCGGTCGAGGGTCTCGACCCCGGTGTGTTCGCGCTGGTTGACATCGATGCCAAACGTCTCGAATTGGCGCGCGCGCTCACCGCGCGGCTCGTCGAACGTTCAGGCAAGCGCTGGAAGCTAGAAGCTTCCACGGAACGAGGCGATGTTTTGAAGGGATCGGACTATGTAATCAACTCGATTGAGGTCGCCGGACTGCAGAACGTGCGGGCCGACTACGACATCCCGATGCGGTACGGAGTGGATCAATGCATCGGCGATACGATCGGGCCTGGTGGCATATTCAAGGCCCTGCGCACGGGGCCGGTGTGGCTGGAGATCGTCCGCGACACGGAGCGGCTTGCTCCCACTGCGATGATTTTCAACTACACGAACCCGATGTCGATCCTCACCCTAGCTGGAGCCCGCAGCACCTCGATTCCCATGGTCGGTTTGTGTCACAGCGTCCAGGGGACCTCCCAGCTGCTCGCCGAGCTTCTCGAGGTTCCGTACGCCAAACTAAAGTGGCGCTGTGCTGGGATCAACCACAACGCATGGTTCACGACTCTCGAGACCGATGACGGCGAGGATCTCTATCCACGACTGCGTGAACGGGCCAGGGAACCGGATGTGTACGAGCGAGATCCTATCCGCTTCGAGGTGATGCTGCGTCTCGGAGCCTTTGTGACCGAATCGAGCGGCCACTTCTCGGAGTACGTGCCTTACTTCCGGAAGCGGGCGGATCTAATCAGAAAATACACACGAGGCGGCTATCTGGGCGAAAGCGGGTACTACGCGAACAATTGGCCGGATTGGCGCCGGGACAACGACGAACGCATCGAGGCCATGCTCGGCGGGAAGGCGGTGATCCCACACGAGCGCAGCCACGAGTACGCCTCTTACATTGTTGAGGCGATCGAGAAAGACCAAGTCACCAGCATCCATGGCAACGTAGTCAACGACGGCGCGATTGCCAATCTGCCTGACGGCTGCATCGAAGTGGAGTGTAGGGTCGCTCGCGGCGGCATTCACGCTGTGCGATTTGGCAAGCTTCCTGAACAGCTCGCGGCGCTCAATCGCGCCCACATGGCAGTGCACGAGCTCATGGTGCAGTCTCTTCTCGAGCACGACCGCACGAAAGCACTGTACGCACTGTCGCTTGACCCGCTTACGGCAGCCGTGTGCTCACTCGCAGAGATCGAGAGCATGTTCCTGGAGATGTGGGAGGCGCAGCGCGACTACCTCGGCGTGTTCCAGACAGCCGTGCATTAGAGACGGACGGACGTTCGATACGTGCGAGTTACTGAAACCAAACGCCTGTACATGCCTGATGGCCATCCTGTCGAGGGGAGCGCGGACGATTCGCGCGGATCACAGGCAGTTCCTGGTCGAGGATGATCGAAAAGGCGACTGCGACGTTGCCGAGGTCAGCTCTCGGTTGATGACCGGGCGCGCCACCGCAATACAGGGAGGCTTCGTTGTTGCGACTGCGCGGCTATGGGGCGATACACGGGTCTAGCTTGAAATTCACGATCAGCGCCGCCAGTTGACATCGGCGAATGCGATGCCATCTCCGAGGGCGAGATGACTCCATCTCTTGAGGCACGCACCGGGGCACAGCCGGGGCACAGATTCCCGGCACCGGGCGGATCTAAGAGGACACGGACGGACACCAACAAGCGGCAATTTGAGTTCAGGCGGGCATCTGCGGAGCCGCCGGGACACTAGAGGACACACAACCAACACGGTTCGGGACCGTGAGGCCCCGGGTTCAAATCCCGGGCCCCCGACCAGTTTGAATTCAGAGCCGTATGCGAGGCCGCTT
>DASYSA010000732.1:0-6301 GCA_036003885.1 Blastocatellia bacterium
CGCACCGCTCTCCGCATTGAGCAATCGCAAAGGGTCGCCTTCGTAACCGAAGGTCGGTTGAATGCCTACGAAGATGTTGCCGAGCTGTATGCCGAGAATGAAAAGCTCGCGGCCGTTCGTATTGATGTTTCCAGGAGCCGCACCCCACTCGCGTTCTATGTCTCTCGCGTAGGGACAGATCTTCAAGTACTCATCCACGCTCATTCGATACGCTGCGTTGGCCACCGTTCCATACTCGCTCGAGTTGCCCTCGAGTAGCTGCAAACGAAGGTGATCGGCGTTCTCGGGAACCTCAACCGAATAGCCTTCGGACTTCAGCCGATTGAGGATCTCCCACACGCTCGGAAAAACATCCAGATCTGCAGCGGTGCCTATGTTTCCTTTGTTGGGCGGAAAGCAAAACATGAGAAGGGCAAGTCTCACATCTTCGCGAGAGGCGCTCTGCAATCTGTGCCATCTTGCCAGCCTCCGGGCAATTCGGCGGCAACGATCTTCAATTGGCTCAGGCTGATTTCCCTGTTGGGGCATGCCTCCGAAGATGAACGGTTCGGTCGCGCCATCGATTTCCGGAATCGCAACTTGCATTGCGGCTTGAACCGGATTCAAACCCAACCGGTTCTGCTGCCAGTTCTCAATCGTCTGAAAATCGAGAGACACCATCGAACGAAAAGGCACATTCAAATCGCCCAGGAACTCAGTTGCCGCCTCGCTGTCATTCATGGCCGGCCCGCCGACAAAGCTGAATCCGGTCAGCGAAACGATCTGGCTGACTCGGGCGCTCGCTCCTTGCCCTCTCTTCTCATTTACGAAGAACGCGCGACAGGCATCGCGGTTATCCATGAAGGTCGAGATCGCCGGTACCACCGCCAGTCCTTCGCTCTCAATGGCTCGAATAAGCCTGTCGTAGTGCTGTTTTGCATCACTGACAATCTGCGGGCGCATTAGAAGCAATCCAATCGTTCGCCCCGGCTCGAGACTCTGCTTGTGCGTCTGCTCGTACCATCTCTCATATTTGTCGAAGGTCTCGAACAGGTGGCGGGCGTCCGGATGGTAAGCCCCAACCGTGGGCAGGGCTTCGGCGGATTCAATTCGCTTAATTCGAGTTTCAGTGGCGGCGTAGTGCTTGATCGCGTAGAGCAGCATCGAGCGAATGTTTTTGGGTGTCGGCTGCAGAAAGTAGCAAAACAGATTCAGGTAGTTCTTGACGTCGCGGAACCGCCCCGCGCTCGGGATGAACCTGAGTACCGATGGGAGCCGGCCGATCAGTTTCAAATACTGGCCGTGTCCCGCGCGTTTGTTGCCATTCTGCGTGCCGTTGGAGGCTTCGCTGCCGCGGTTTCGGCCTTTGAAGTAGTCGGCCATCCAGGATCCCGCCTTGCGAACCAGGTTGTGACTTGCTGCCTCCCTTCCCTGTTCGCTTACGGTCCGCTGCTTCATCAACGTGGAGAAGTCGAGCTTGCCCATTCGCGTTCTTCGCATCAGCGCGGGCATGCAGTTGAAAGCTATAACGGCATGAAGCTGCGAACCCACCCGATCGAGCGTAGCGCCGATCCGGGCAGCGTTCTCGTCGTCGGTTACGTGAATAATGAAGAGGACTGCAGACTCGGCTATGTTGCGCTCGGCCGTTTGCCACTCGTCAGCGGCGAGCGAGACTCCGCAGTTATGAGCCGCGACTTGTATGTCGAGACCGTAGCGGGAGTTGATCTCTGCCTCCGCCTTTCTGAGCGGGGCGAGCAGGCTGGTGCCCACATACAAGACCGTGATCTTCACCGAGTAACCCCTTCGAGCTGGTCTTCAAGCCCGCTGAATGCATCCTGCAACCGATCCAGCACCGGCTGCTCCGCGCGCCAGAAGCCGCGCCCCGACGCCTCGAGTAATCGCCCCACCAACGTTCGCGCCGAATGCGGATTCAGACTGCGCAAGCGCGCCAGCATTGCCTCATCAAGCACAAAGGTCTCGGCCATCTGGTCATAGACCCAGTCATCAACCGCATCCGCAGTCGCAGACCAGCCGAACGTGTTGGTCACCTGATGTTCGATCTCAGCAACTCCGCTGAACCCGTGACCCAGCATCCCCTCGTACCATTTCGGATTCAGAGTTTTGGTTCGGGCCTCCAGTTTGATCGTCTCTTCGAGCGTTCGCACTTTGGCGCCAGGCGAAAGAGTATCAGACAGGAATACTCGCGGCCGCGTTCCTGCACGCTTCTCAACCGCGCGCGTGATTCCGCCCAGATACTCGAAGTAGTGATCGACGTCGATGATGCCCACCTCTGTGGTGTCGATGTTCTGGTAGGTCACTTCGACTCGCGAGAGAGCGCTCTCATACAGTTTGCGCGCCTCGCGGCCATCGAAACTGCGGCCGTTTGAGTCACGCCCATAAGCGAAACACTTACGAGTTACAAACAGATCCCCAAGCTCTTCAGTCTCCTCCCACTGGCTCTCGAGAACCATGAAGTTCACATTGGCGCCGTAGTTTCCCGCCGCGTTTGAGAAGACTCGCACTACTGCTTCGTCGAACGAAGAGCCGCCCTTCATCTGCAGGTCGACATGCCGTTTTACGAAGTTTAGATCACCCGGCTCATCCAATTCGGCTACTCTCCGCACCGCCCGGTCTAAGAGGCCCATCGTGGTGCCAAAGAGATCGCGGAAGATTCCGGACACTGTCATCACAATGTCGATGCGTGGCCGCTCGAGCTGGTCGAGCGGGATCACGTCGACATCGGTCGCGCGGTTGAGCGAATCGCGGCGCGGTTTGACTCCCAGAAGCCACAGCGCCTGGGCGACCGCTTCCCCTTCGGTCTTGATGTTATCGATGCCCCACAGCACCATCGCGATCGTTTCCGGGTAGCGGCCCGTCTCTTTCAAGTGTCGGTCCAGCAAGGCCGCCGCGACCGGTTCAGCGCGCCTCAGCGCAAGGGGTGAAGGCACCACGTAAGGGTTAACCGCATGAGTGTTGCGTCCGGTGGGAAGGATCATGGGATTCTGAACGATGTCCGCGCCAGGTCCCGGAGCGATGTACTGGCTACTCAAACCCCGCATCAATCCTTCGAGTTCATCATTGGTTTGAAGTTGTCGTCGAAGCCGCGCCAGAAAAAGGAATACCTTCCTTGAGTCCTCGAGCGGCACAAAGGCGCGGTGCAGGAGCAGTGCGCTCGCCTTCTCGACGGCCGCTTCGTCAGACGTAGATACGAATAGCCCGATGGCTTCTCCGAGTATCGCCTCAACTCGTTCGCGCTCGAGCATTTGCTGTTGGGAACCCGCGCATTCGTTCAGCAGGACTGAATAGAGAGGGAGGTCGAGACCCTCGGCAATCAGATCGGTTAAGGCTCGAAGGCCAAGTTCTGGTCTGTCGAACGACGCGACCATTCTCAGCAAGTCGGCCAACTCTCGATGGCCGGATGGCCGCCCAAAGATGTGAAGTCCTGTGGGAATCAGCCGTTGTTCGATTTCCAGCACGCGCTCGTATAATTCCAGTACACGCTGGTCGCGATCGTTTGTAGATAGTTCATCGGTCATTTGCAGTACTTTTTAAGCAAAGGGTACGGCGTTTCACCAAGTCTTCTTGCGTTGCAACGCACGCGGAGTTTCCTGGGCCTTGACCGGTGCCGGGCTTTTGTCTTTTTGCTGCTGCTCCCATGCCAGGCGGACATCTTCTGTCCAGTCCTCGAACCGAGCTTCGGGAGAAAGGTAACCGACAAAGTTCGGAAACTCATCTACGAATAGAACGGACTTGCCATCCGCGACCAGCCCAATAACGGCTGGACGCGCCGGAGGTTCGCCTGACTTGCCGGGTGCTTCCACAACCAGGGCCCATCCCACGAGGGTGTCGGCCCACGGTTCGCCGTCTTCTTCGTCGAAGAATATGGCGGAGTAGCCCGGGGAAGGAATTATCTGCCGTATCTCACGGTCGAAGACCGGGTCGACAGCATCAGAGGAGGACGTTGACATCTTGTCTCCTTTCACAGGCTCGTGACTGCCTCATAGATCGTGCTCTCATTCGCGCGCGGAAGGTAAAGGTAACGCCCGCCAAGCAAATCAGCAAGCGCGCGCCCTTCTCCCCCGCCGACAAACCTTGATTTTGTATCGACCACAACTGAGGCCACGCCCTCCCGCTCCAGCGCGGCCCCGATCTCGCGCAATTCGTCGGAAATCAATTTGTCTCTTGCGATCGGCTCGCTTTGGTTCGGCGTTCTAAGGCTCACGTTTGCCCTTCCATCGGTAAACAGAACGAGCATAACTTCAGAGTTCTCGCGCATCCGAGCGTCTCTCGCAACGTCAAGGGCCTTAACAAGTCCGGCCGCAAGCGGCGTTGCTCCTCCCACCGGCATCTCATCAACCACGCGCTTGCCCAACTCAACGCTGCGAGTGGGTGGAAGCAGCAGATCGGCCCCATCGCCGCGTAAACCAACGAGGGAAACGCGATCACGCCGCCGGTAGGCGTTTTGCAGGAGCCGAGTGAGAGCGCCTTTAGCCTGGGCCATCCGGTTGAGCGCCATACTTCCACTCGCATCTACAACGAAGATGAACAGAGTCCCCGACCGGCGCCTGAACCTCTTGAACCGAAGGTCATCGGCGGTGATCTTCAACCCAGATCCCTCCCTTCCCTGTCGTCGCGAAGGTTGATGAGGCGCGGCAGATCTGATTGTCGCGTCGATCGCGACCTTCCCGCGACCAACCTTTTGATGAGTGCTTCCTGCGTAGCGGCCATGAGTGAGACTCGCGCTCTTACTGCGTTTGCCGGATGAGACGCGACGGCCGGAGCGAGAATTCGCGTCCAGGGCGTCTAGAGGAAGCTCAGCATCCAGGGCCTGTATGATCAGATCCTGGATGGCGTCACCCGGCGTCTCCTTCGATTGGTTATCGTCACCAGGATCATTGCTCTCGTGCTCCATCGTTGGCGCCGGCTCTCCGGCAAGGTCCTGCGGCGGCGTTGTTGTCGCGCGAGGCAGGAGCACGAGTTGAATTGCGGTAACCAGATCATCTTCGGCTACCGCGTCGCGGCCGGCCAGGGCTGCGCCCGCCCGGGCAGCTCTTACAGCCATGATATCCGCGCGATTTCCCTCGACTCCGAGGCTGAGGGCCGCCATTGCTATCTGACGGATGTCTTCACATGATATCCGAGTTTCATCGAGCCGATGACGGGCGTCTTCAACCAGGGCCTTGATCGCTGCCGTTTCTGTCGAGAATTGACACTCAAACGCGATCGGATCCTCCAGGAAACTGAACCCGCGAGTGGTAACCTCTGCACGGTCGTCGGCGTCGCCCATCGGCCTGCAGTCGACCAGCAGGCCGACCCGATCCCGGAGCGTGGATCCCACCTCGCCTTCCTCGGGATTGTAGGTTCCCACGAGTAAGAACATGGCTGGATGAGATTCACTCAGGCCTTCCCGTTCCACACGCACGGTATCTGATTCCAGCGCGGCGGATATGTGGGTTATCAGCGCACCATCGAGGAGGTTAATCTCCTCGACCAGCAACACGCCGCCGTGCGCCTGGGCCAGCAATCCGAGAGAAGCCTGCCCGCGCCCGGTCGCAAGAGTGAGATCGAGGTCCAGCCCGCCGAGCAACCGATCTTCAGTTGCGTTCAGCGGCAATATCTTGAAGGGAATCTCCGAGGGGTCGCCCGTTGCGGGCAGAATAGATTTCAATGAACGAGCGAGCAGGCTCTTCCCCGACCCGGCTGGTGAGCTGATCAAGACTCCTTTCAGCATTGGGTCGACTGCAAGCAACAGAAGCGCATGCCTGGCCGCCTGGTGTCCGACTACCGCGGAAAACGGAAAAGAGTCACTTGTCATTTGTCATTGGTCATTTGTCATCGGTCACTTGTCATTTGTCAATTCTACATTGTTCATTCGCTAGCCCGCCAAGATGCAAGCATGGCCAATGACCAGTGACAAATGACAAGGGACTAATGACTAATAGTTGCGATTCTTCTTGCCCCAGTCTCACCGCCTGAGAAGAGAGTCTCGAGCGCCTGCTCGATTCGGATGCCCGAGTCTATCCTCTCGAGGGGGTCGCGCCGCAGTCGATGGCGGAGAGACATCAAGGCGACTCGTTTCACGTCGCCGGCGCCGACCCTGGAGCGACCCTCGAAGGCGGCTAGAGCTCGAGTGGCGCGCGCGATGGTCAACTCGCCGCGATGTCCATCAATACGAAGCTGCAGGCACAACTCCGCAACTCGCCTCAACACACTGCGATCGATCTGAACGCGAGGCAGCATCTTCTTAGCCCGCACCAATCGTTGACGCAACCGATCTTCTTCTGCCGCGGCCTCGGCCTTGAAGGTTTGAGGATCGCGTTCG
>DASYSA010000733.1:0-3494 GCA_036003885.1 Blastocatellia bacterium
AAACGATGAATCAAGTACAAACCATTGCTTTCCGATTACTGGTAGCCTCCCTTGTTTTGTTGTGTTTTGGCGGCGAGATGCAGGCCCAAACGCCTTCGTCCCAGGAGGCAAAGAAGCCAGCAGAGACTAACGCCGACCAAAAGAAAGCAGAAGAAGATCCGTTCGCTCCCGCGCCCGCGCCGCCGCTCCCAGCCGGAATGACCGGCTCAAACGCCAACGATCCGCGAGCCAAACTTACGCCGGGGTGGTACGACGCAGGCGAAGTATCGAAGGGCCTGAAGCACCTCCAACTCTTCAAGAAACCTGATGCGTTTCAGCTCGACTCCACCGATCCAAACAACCCGAAGGTGCAGAAGACCTTGGGTCTGATGGGCATTACCGACACATCAAAGATGCCTAAGTCGTTCCAATTAGTAATGGCTCAACTTGCGTTTGCAAACTCGGACATTGCGTTCCAGGGAAACCACCTGTTTCAGGGTAACTTTTATGGCATGAATATCTTTGACATCTCAAATCCTTCTAACGTCAGACTGGTAACGTCGATGATTTGTCCGGGTGGACAAGGAGACGTGTCGGTCTACAAGAACCTGATGTTTATGTCGGTCGAACAGCCGAATGGGCGCGTCGACTGCGGCACACAGGGATTTCCGCCGGGAGCTCCGCCCGCCCCCGGAGAAGAAAAAAAGCCGCGCCTTCCTGCGCCGCAAAAAGATCGCTTCCGCGGCGTGAGGATCTTCGATATATCCGACATTCGGAATCCCAAGCAGGTAGCCGCAGTGCAAACTTGCCGCGGCTCGCACACGCATACGCTCGTAGTCGATCCGAAGGATAAGAACAACGTCTACATCTACGTGTCAGGCACATCGTTCGTGCGTCAGGGTGAAGAGTTGCCTGGGTGTTCAGGTGAGACGCCAGATAAAGATGCTAACACCGCTTTATTCCGCATAGACGTAATCAAAGTTCCGCTGGGCGCGCCGCAGGATTCGAAGGTGGTGAACAGTCCTCGAGTGTTTATGGATCCCGGTACGGGAAAACTCAACAGCTTGAGCAGCGGAGGTTCCCACGGCGGCCCCGAGGAGCAGAAGCCAACCGATAGCAACCAGTGCCACGACATCACGGTGTACTCGGCGATTGGGTTGGCCGCAGGTGCCTGCTCCGGAAATGGAATCGTGCTTGACATAAAAGATCCCGTGCATCCGAAGCGTCTGGACGCGGTAAACGATCAGAACTATTCATATTGGCACTCGGCTTCGTTTTCGAACGATGGGACGAAGATCGTGTTCACCGATGAGTGGGGAGGCGGACTGGGTGCGCGTTGCCGTAAAAACGATCCGAACAAATGGGGCGCCGATGCGGTGTTTCGTTTGAAGGATAACAAGCTGAGTTTCGCGAGCTACTACAAGCTGCCGGCAGCACAGGGCGACACCGAGAATTGTGTGGCACACAACGGTTCGCTCATTCCAGTTCCCGGCCGGGACATAGAAGTGCAAGCCTGGTACCAGGGTGGCATCTCTGTTATGGACTTTACCGACGCGGACCATCCGGTTGAAATTGCCTATTTCGATCGTGGGCCAATTGATCCACATATGCTCATACTGGGTGGCGACTGGTCCGCCTACTGGTACAACGGTCGCATCTACGCTTCGGAGATCGCCCGCGGGCTGGACATCTTTGAACTAAGCCCAACCCAGTTTCTGACCCAGAATGAGATCGATGCCGCGAAAACGGTGCGAGTGGCTGAGCTCAATGTACAGAACCAGCAAAAGATTGAGTGGCCAGCCCAGTTGGTGGTAGCCAAGGCGTATCTGGATCAGTTGGAGCGATCGCAGGCTCTGCCGGCGGACAAAATCACTGCCGTGCGGAAGGCGATTCAAGGCGCAGAGAGTTCACAGCTAAATCGAGGAGATCTCGCAAAACTCCGGAGCTTCGCGCGGTCGCTGAAAGAAAGCGCCGGCTTGACCAAGAGCGCAGTAGACTCGAAGCGATTGCAGGCCCTGGCGGAAATCCTACAGCGACCCTCAAAGTGAGCCGCAGGCAGAATCAGCGGGCGTCAGAGAGGCTTCGCAACAAGGTGGTAGAATCAGGATGAGACTAGGTCCTGGACGATTGTACGGGAAGACTTTAACGACCCAGGAGTTTGCAGGAATCCAAGTACTCGATAGCGCATACCCGCCGGGCTTGAGGCTTCCGAAGCACTCGCATGAGCGCGGTTGCTTTTCTATCCTTTTACGAGGAGCTTTCAGCGAGACTTACCAGAACAAGCACCTGGAGTGGGAGCCTTTCTGCGTTGGCTTTAACCCGCCGGATGAAGAACATTCGAACCTGGTACACAGAGTCGGAGCTTACTTTTTGGTTGTCGAACTTAGCCATCTCTGGTTTGAGCGGGCGCACGACCATTCGGTGAGGACATACGAATCGACCTTGTTTCGTGGTGGACCAGTAACCTGGCTTGGTAAGAAGCTATACGGCGAGTTCAGAACCATGGACGAGGTTTCTCCCTTGTCTATTGAGGGGATTGTGTTGGAGATGATTGCTGAGGTCTCGCGTCAGCAGGCTGGTATTTCAGAGAGACAGTTCCCACGCTGGTTAGAGCAAGCCAGAGAATTTGTCCACGCCCACTTTACAGAATCCCTAACCGTTAAGAGCATTGCAGAAGCGGTTGGTGTTCACCCTGTTCACCTTGCTCGCACGTTTCGTAAGCATCACAAACTAACAATCGGAAGCTATGTCCGGCAGCTCAGAGTCGAGCTTGCCTGTAGTGAGATCTCCAAGCCAGATGTATCCCTCGCCGAAATCGCCTCAATCGCCGGATTTTATGATCAGGGCCACTTCTCGAAGGTATTCAAGAAACTCATCGGTCTGACCCCGGCTCAATATCGAGCCACGCTTCCTAAACGCTAATCGCGTATAAACATGTTCTAACTATCCGATACATACGCTCCGTCTCCATTGTAGTCTGCCTAAAGATCATAACTTTAGGAGCATTGAGTATGTGCATTGACTGTAATGAAAGATTAACACGACGGGCTTTTCTGACCAGTGCGACCGCAACCCTTGCCGGCGTGTCGCTCGCAGCGGACGGAGCAGGGGAGCAACCGGCGATACAAAATGCACTCGATGATAAGAACATTATCCAGGGTGCGATAACCTTCCAGAGTGGGGCCGATACCATTAAAGGTTATCTGGCCCGTCCGAAGAGGGTCGGGCGATTCAGCGCGGTTGTCATTTCGCATGGCAATCCTGGCATATCCGACGATATTAAAAACGTCGCCGCACAGGTTGCGCAGGCCGGCTTCGCTGGCCTTGCTGTGGATTGGGGGGAGCGGGCGCCCATGCCAGTCAGCCAGCAGGACAGAGACGAGTGGGTGAGACATGTCACCAGCTACACATTTGTGAAGCTCCAGATGCAAGACCTCCAGGCAGGGATCGATCACCTTTATGCACAATCCTTTATTAAACGGAAAGGCGCGGCGGTCATCGGCTTTTGTGGTGGA
>DASYSA010000734.1:0-4521 GCA_036003885.1 Blastocatellia bacterium
CCGGCGCCGATCGTAAGGTGACCCACCTCGCTGTTTCCCATCTGTCCCGGAGGCAACCCAACCGACCTGCCCGACCCGTCGATCAAGGTATTTGGGTAGGTTGCAAACCACTCATCAAAGTGCGGCGTGCGAGCTAGCGCGATTGCGTTCCCTTCTCGGTTGGGGGAATAGCCGAATCCATCGAGAATCATGAGTGCGAGCGGGGTGTTCCTGACGCTGGTCAACGTTTCTCCTGTTAGAAATAAACTACAAGACTACAGGCGGAGGCTTCGAGGGACAAGGAGAGAGTGCGTTTCGCGTTTTACGTTTGGCGTTTTGCGTTTGTGCCTCATGTTTTACGTTTAGTGTTTTGCGGTCTCCTGGTAATAGACCTCGCGAGTTCCTCTTAGAACGTAAAACGCGAAACGTAAAACGTAAAACGCTACTTTGTGCCTCTCCACTGCTCCAGTACGCGATCGACTTTGCCTTTCACCTGCCCGCGCGCCAGCGAACGGTCGTCATACTGGAATAGCAACGTGTCGTAATCGGTATAGCAGTGACGAACGTGAGCTTGAACTGCCAGGAAGATAGCATCCGCGGAAAACTCCTTTGCCGCTGCCGACCGTCCAACGCGGCCGCTGTTCTTAAGGCAGGCGTGCTCCGCGATCTGAGTTTCAACGCCCGCCGGAATGGCAGGAAACTGGTCGCTGATCGCCTGGGCGAATCGAGCGACATAATCCTGGTCAAGCCACTCTCGACGCTCGGCCTCTCTGGCCCGACGACGCTCGCGCAAATCCGCATCGGCCTCAGATTCCGCGTATGCCTGATCGATGGCCTCCGGTTCCGCCAGAATGCCCTGCCGCTCGTAGCGTTTTCTGGTCCGGGACCACTCGACCACCACGGCCCACAGTTTTGAATGTTTCGTGGAACGGCGAGTAATGGCAGTGTCGCCGCGGGAAAGAAACTCCAGAGTACCGAGGTCCGCACATTCGAGGCATAGAACCTTCTCATCCTGGAGGCGAATCATATTCCCTCGCGCGAGATCAGCGCCACACTCCGAACACCTGGTGCCACGCCGGACGCGAAAGACCACGATCTCTTTCTTCTCCCGGGGGCTTGCCATAGAGAAATATTGCCTCAAACCTCTGGGGATACTCAAGAACGCCGTTTCGCGTTCCGGGTTTGGGGTTTCGGGTTTCGGGTTTCGAGTTTCGAGTTCCGCGGTTGTAGTTGCTAGCTCACATCACGAGGTCCGTTGCTAGTCGGAACTCGGAACTCGAAACTCGAAACGCAAAACGATTCTCCGTTGACGTGCCCGTTCGCCGTTGGTACAAAAAGAAGGATTCGCATCGAAAGCTATTGCGACAGAGACTATGGCCAAAGAAGGAAAGAAGAAGATTCGCTGGTCGTCAGCCTGGGCCGATGCACGGGAACTGGTGTGGGCGCACCGCAAGCGTCTGGCACTCGGTGCGGTCCTGATGCTTGTTAACCAGGCGATGGGGCTGGTCCTCCCCGCTTCCACCAAGTACCTGATTGATGAGGTTATCGTCAAAGGGCGTACTGATCTGCTCTGGAAAATCGCCCTGGCGGCAGGCCTGGCGACGATCGTGCAGGCTGTCACCTCGTTCAGTCTGTCGCAGGTGTTGGGTGTCGCCGCGCAGCGCGCCATCACGGAGATGCGCAAGAAAGTGCAGGCTCAGATCGCGCGGCTCCCAGTCAGCTATTTCGATTCCACGCAAACCGGCAAACTCATCTCCCGAATCATGAACGACGCCGAGGGCATTCGTAATCTGGTGGGCACCGGGCTTGTTCAGCTTGCCGGCAGTTTCATTACCGCCGTCGTAGCTCTCTGCGTCCTGTTCTGGCTCAACTGGCGTTTGACTTCGATTACCATTCTGGTGCTCGGCGGGTTTGGAGGCGCGCTCGCTTTCGCCTTCACGCGCCTCAGACCGCTGTTCCGGGAGCGCGGCGAGATCATGGCGGCGCTCACCGGGCGCCTTGCCGAATCGCTTGGAGGCATCCGCATCGTTAAAGCCTATACCGCCGAAAAGCGCGAGGAGCTGACCTTCGCGCGCGGGGCGCACAAACTGTTCCGCAACATCGCCAAATCGATGACCGGGGTGTCAGCCACGACAGCTTTCTCATCGGTCGTCATCGGTGCGGTCGGGGTGGTAATGATTCTGGTCGGCGGGCGTTCAGTCGTAACGGGGCAGATGAGCCTTGGCGACCTCTTCATGTATGTACTTTTCACCGGGCTGATGGCAATGCCGCTCATTCAGTTCGCGGCGATAGGGACGCAGATCACCGAAGCCTTTGCGGGGCTCGATCGCATCCGCGAGGTGATGAACATGGCGACCGAAGATCAAGAGGATGCGGCCCGCGCACCGCTGCCGGAAGTCCGTGGCGAGGTCGAGTTCGCGAACGTGGTGTTCGAGTACAACGAAGGCGTGCCCGTCCTCAAGAACATCTCCTTCAAGGCTCCGGCCGGTTCGACGACGGCATTGGTCGGTTCCAGCGGGTCGGGTAAGAGCACACTCATAAGCCTGGTGATGAATTTTAACCAGCCGCTCTCGGGCACCATAAAGATAGACGGCAGGGATTTGCGGGAGCTTCGGCTACGTGATTTCAGGTCGCACCTCGGTGTTGTGATGCAGGACAACTTCCTTTTCGACGGGACGGTTGCCGACAACATCGGCTTCTCCAACCCTCACGCCACGCTCGAACAGATCCAGGCGGTCAGCCGCATCGCTCACTGTGAAGAGTTCATCGAGAAGTTCGAGCACAAGTATGAAACGATCGTCGGCGAACGCGGCGTGAAACTCTCCGGCGGCCAGCGTCAGCGCATCGCCATCGCGCGCGCGATTCTTGCCGATCCCAGGCTGCTGATCCTGGACGAAGCAACTTCGAGCCTCGACAGCGAGAGTGAAGCCCTGATTCAGGACGGCCTGCGCACGCTGAGGCACGGGCGCACGACCTTCGTCATTGCGCACAGGCTCTCAACGATCCGCAGCGCCGATCAGATTCTGGTGTTGGAAGGAGGCGAGATCGTCGAACGGGGCACACACGAAGAACTGCTCGCAGCTGAAGGCCGGTACAAGCAGCTCTACGACAAGCAGTACAAGTTTGAGCGAGATCAGTTCATCAATCCCGGCGAAGATTTTACGCCGGCGCCGGCTCAGCCCCTGAAGGAGAGCGTGCCGAGGCGTCTTTCAAATCTATAGCGGCCGGAGAGATTGCGGATTGCGGATTGCGGATTGTAGCCCGATTCCAAGGCACCTCGGACGTCTGACTCCTCCGCAATCCGCAATCCGCAATCCGCAATCTAGGGCGCGAACGATCCCTCGAGGTCAACCGGAGGAAACAGCAATGGCAGAAACTCCCCAGACTTACGACAACCATACTCGCTGGCACGCGCCATTCCATTTCTTTGTCTTGCCGCTCTTTGCACTCAACGTGATTTTCGCCCTGGTGCAGTTGATCCGGTTACGCGACCTCGATCACGCGGCGTGGTTCGTGCTGGCCATAGCGCTGGTCGTCCTGACCTTCCTGGTGCGCATCAACGCCTTGCGAGTGCAAGACAGAGTTATCAGGCTCGAAGAGCGGTTGCGTTATCAGCAGGTGTTGCCACCTGCACTGGCACAACGTGCCTGCACCCTGTTATCCGGACAGGTTGTTGCTCTTCGGTTCGCCTCCGACGAAGAGCTGGCCGACCTCGCGCAACAAATCCTCGATGGCAAGCTGACCGAAGGCAAGGAAATAAAGCGCGCGGTCAAGAAATGGCGGTCGGACACACTACGCGTGTGAGGATAGGATCAGGACTTAGGACTTGGAATCCAGCATTTATGACTCAAGTTCGACTTAGACTAGTAACATACTTTGACAACTGCCTAAAGTCTCATCAAGCAGAAGGGACAGCAAATGGCGCTCTTAATTGTATTTTGCTTGTTTTCCCTGCCCATCCTGGCGCTAGCCGCTCAAAGGAATGATTTCAAACGTATGGGTTTGATAGCTGTGGGACTCGAAGCGGCAAAGTACTTACTCTTCTTCATTGTAAACCCGATCAGAAATGAGTTCTTAAATTTCGTCTTTGTCCTCGTATTCTATGTAGTGATGCTTCCTGAGATGATGATCGGTGGTGAATTTGGTCCGAGTACCATTTGGCAATGGACCGCAACATTGTGTGCGGGCGTAGTCTGGAACCTTGCTCCAGCTTACTTCATATCTCTTTTCCTCCCTGACAGACCACGAAAGGAAGGTATTGGGAGCCCCTGCTGAATTAACATTGCGCCGCCGCTTCGAGGGCGCAGTTCATATCCGACTTAGGATGTTCGAGTTGGCCTGAGAGCGCGGATTGATTGCCCCACATATCCGCCAGATCCACGCTCCCAAATCTCAGATCCTAGATCCTAGATCCCAGATCCTAGATCCTATTTTCGGGCGGACAGGGTTAAGACCCGATGCTTCCAGTCCGAGTATGGAAGACTCTTTAGCTCAGGCATCTCCGCCGCCAGAATCACAAGCTTGCGGACGGAACCTATGATT
>DASYSA010000735.1:0-4567 GCA_036003885.1 Blastocatellia bacterium
CATCATACCGTGACCATTCTCGTTTCGTCAAAGTTGTTGCACCTGAACCCTTGAGCCGGTGTGCAATCAAAACGGCACCCAAAGAACGCGGCGGCCTCGGTTCTCACCATTCATTATCGTGGTATGACGGAGCCATCCGACTTTCAATAACGCCCGTTAAGCCGCGACCCCCTTGTGCCCAAAAACGAGACTAACAAATTTTGTCGCAGGGGGTGCCAAATTCTGTGAGCGTTTCGGGAGAAGCCGGGCGCCCGCATTTGGCCGGCAACCTGAATTCAACACTTAGCGAACCAGGTCGCGACTCTGGCGTGTGGCATCCTGATTGCGATGCATATGGACGAGCTTCGAAAAAACAAGAAGGATCGGAATGATCGGGGCAACGGGGGCTGCGTCGGTTGTTTCGGTCCTTTTAGTTTTCTACGCCTCTTGGCTTCTACTCGCTAGACAATCTTATAAACTCCTGCTGGTCTCCAACGGCCAAGTATCCAATGCAATGAGACTCGCCCGCGCCCTGCGGTGTACGCGGACCAATCGAGTTGTATCGGTTCAGCGAGAATTCGCGTTATTCGTGGATTATTTCGGAAACGCGGTGAAGCCCTTTACGCCTTTTTTCACGAAGAACTCGTTGATCCAGTGGTACTGTCGCACGTACTTGTTTGTTTCCGCCCTGAAAATCGGCTGGGAGTACCGCCTGATCACAAAGGTAGTTCGAGTGCGACCCCGTGACCGCACACGCACAGGAACTCTCCGGGTTACGGTCATTGTGGGACGACTATTCGACTCGGGAGCGTCCATCCACTCCGTTTCGTCATTGGCCAGAATAGAAAGGACCCGACCGACGCCTCCGTTGTAGGCCGCGGCCAGATAGGGCCCCACCTTTTCTGCCGGTATGTCGATGCGCGACCGGATCGATTGCCAGTCAGAGTCGCACAGAAGGACCTGAGCCATCACTGCATTCAGCGGGTCGGCCATTCCTGAAGCGAAGTCGGGATCGAGACGGGCCTCCGGGTACTTTCCACGAATCAGGGCGTAGGTGGAAGGGATCATTTGGACGAGCCCGCGAGCGCCGGCGGGACTGACCGAATATGCGTACGCCTGGTCGCCATTGGTTGCGATGATCGTGAGGACTTGCCGTACCAGAGGCTCGGCAAGACCAGCAGCAATGAACTGGCTCGGGTCGATGTGCTCGTTCATTAGCAGCACGGTGACTATTTCTTCCGGTATTGCTTTGGCAACTGATCGGCCGGGGAACGCCCGAGAGAGTACCTGTCGGTCCTTGAGTCGCCCGTAGGCCTTGTCAATCAAGTGACGCTGAAGCTCTATGCCACGCTCGACAACCGCCTCCGTAGCTATTTCGGCCGAGTACGGCGTATACACAACTTCGAGCGTTTCAGCCCCGGGTCCGAATCTGCCTCCTTCATTAGAGACGGGATACTTCACCGCCAGGACTACGCCTCCAGCCGGCTGTATGCAAGAGATGTCGGAATTGATTCCATTGTCCCTGCGCACAGAAAGGATGAACCCGGGAGTCTGGACTTGAAAGCCCTCTGTTCGTTTGACGGCCCGCGCCACGGAGATGGCGCCCTGCGGGTCCATCACGGCAATGGCCATTTCACGCGCGAGTATGCCGATGACGGGTACGGTCTGGTACCTTCGCCGCCCAACTCGGACCTGGCGGGTGCCAACCACGCCTTTGATCAGCTGAACCTTTTCATCTCGAAGCTCGTGGCGAGCTTGCTTGATCTTATCGAGCAGCACGCCGTCGCTGTGATCGATTCTTCCCACGACTTCAAAGCCCAGCGAGGCTATGGCCACCAGAACACACACTGTAAAACGGATCATTCTTTTTCTCCCACAAGACACCCAGGGGCTTCTCAATACTACAACGACAAGTGGAACATCTCAATAGTCATCACGATTTTGGATTGCGGAATCCAAAATCCAAAATCTAAAATCCAAAGTCTACCATGAAGATACTGGAGACCGGTTGGCTCAAGACATTGTTGACGCCCGAGGTAGTGGGAAAGAGCCTTGATATTCTCGTCTCGGGTCTAATCGTTCTGTTGGCCGTAGTGCTCTCGAGGCTATTGAAAAGATGGCTCAACGCGGCGATGGGGCGGAGCAGAATAAGAGACGACCTGCTTCTGAGGAGTTTCTTCCTCCGTGTGCTGTCCATCACGATCATTAGCGTCGGAGCGCTCATCGCCTTACGGGTGATGGGTCTCGATGTTACGTCATTCATCGCGGGTTTGGGTGTCACAGGAATCATCCTTGGCTTTGGCTTCAAGGACGTGCTGTCGAACCTTGCTGCCGGGCTGCTGCTCTTGATCTACAGGCCGTTCAGGGCCGGCCATATGATCGAGGTCGAAGGAGCACAGGGCACCGTGGAAGAGCTGACCATTGTAAACATGCAGATGACCACTACCGACGGGGTCCGGGTCATCATGCCGAATTCAAAAGTGTGGGGCGCAAAGATCGTCAACTATTCGCTCAGCCAACAGCGTCGCCTCGAGTTAAGTCTCAAAGTGGGCGAGGAGGACGTGAACCGGGCAATCGGAGAGATCAGAGCGGCACTTGAACGAGACTCCAGGGTGTTAAAGACTCCACCTCCATCGGTGCGAGTCACGGGAATCGCGGACAATTCCGCAACGTTGACGATCTGGGCCTGGACGCAGCCGGCGGACTATGTTGCGGCAGGGGCTGACCAATACATCAGGCTTCAATCCGCGCTCTGGGATGCCGAGATCCCCATCAAATGAAGGGCAGGAGTTGCCCCCTGCCCTTTATGGAAATAGAACCAACGACGATTCTCGCGATCACTCACTCAGCATAAGAATGAAGTCCCGGAAGCAGGAAACTCACTCCGAGCCACGTGAAGATGACGAGGGAGAATCCCAGAAGCGCGAAGTACGCACTCCTTCTGCCGCGCCACCCGTGTGCGATGCGAGTGTGTAAGAACCCTGCGTAAGCCATCCAGGCGACCAGCGCCCCGGTCTCCTTCGAGTCCCATCCCCAGTAGCGGCCCCACGACTCGTTCGCCCATACGGCCCCGGTTATGAGGAGCATCGATAGGAGTGGAAAGGCTACGCCTACGGTGCGATAGAGCAGAGAGTCGATGCTCTGAAGAGGTGGCAGCGACTTCTCAACTTCCGAGCGCTTCCAGGAGAACAGCGAGACTATAAGAAGAGCTACGAACAGACCGATGATTGCCCCAAGCTCAACCGGATTGGAATTGACGCTGACGGTGAACCCTGCGGCTTTGGCCTTGATCCAATCGCTCGCAAGCTCTTCCTGCTGGACCGCAGGCGCCTGACCCTTCATCTTTTCGTTCAGCCACCCTCCGAATTCCGAGTACTGGCTTGATGGGATGTGTGTAGCGACATTGTTGACGTTCTTAATCTGGTAGAAGAGCATTGCCAGAACGACTGCCTGCAACACCAATGCGCCGCGAAACAGGTTCCAGGCCCACTTTCGTGCGTTCTCGTTGTTTTTCAGCCAGTAGATTGCAAACAACGCGAGTGAAGCGAGGATCACGATCGCCGTGATACCCATGATCGGCCCGACGCCGGGGAGACTTGCTCGCACCGGAAGGGGGATCTTTTCAAAGAAGACGGACGGTCCATACTCAAAACCGGGCAGGACGCCGGAATAACCGGCGGCACGTCCTACCGTGCCGTACACCAGCAATCCGAAAAGCGCTACAACGATCGCCATCGCTTCCGAGCGCACGCCGTCCTTAAGCAGGTAGGCGAAGGCCAGTCCGAAGCTGACCAGACACACACCATACGCTACCGTGGCGATTGAAACGTGTATCGGCCGCCAGTAGCTGTCAAGCACAGGTTGCAGTGTACGAATTTCATTCCCCAGGAACACTCCCAGGGTGAGTACCACGGCCAGGATTGGCAGTGATAGCGCGCCGAGGAACTGATACTTCGGCTTGCGGATGATTACCAGGGTGGTCAATGCCGCTCCGCAGCAAAAACCCAGCGTCAGCGCATAAAGGTTGTCCAGTGGGAAATAGCGCCATACTCCGTTGATGCCGGCCTTCCAGCCTTCCGCGTCACCTGCTTCGATCCATCGCATCATCCATCCGGACAGATTAAAGCAGTAACCCATCGCAACCGTTATGAGCCCAAGGCGGTTCACCAGCGCGTCTTTGACAAAGAGATTGGTGAGCAACAGAACCGCTGCGGTGATGTAGCTGACCAGCGCCAGCATGGTCAACGCACCCTCGTTCAGAAAGCCGCTGCGCCCAAATTGGAGACGCGCCAGAATAATTGCAACAGCCAACACTATCGGCGTGATTACCGGTAGCATGCCCAGAACCTTCTCCGGGACGCTCAACTCCACCTCTGTGATTGGGACTTCATTTGCTCTAAGAACTCTACTCATTACTTTGCCTCCTCTCTCGACTGACTGATTGGACCAGTAGATTGAACCGCCCCTCGAAGGCATTTCTGTTTCGGTTCACGTTCCCTCCGAACCCAACCTTCGAACCGCCGCCCTCAGGTTCGATGACCGCCCATACTCGTTGATGTGAGAAGAAGAACACACTGCATAAGGACAG
>DASYSA010000736.1:0-6077 GCA_036003885.1 Blastocatellia bacterium
CCACCGCTTACAGACGCTGAAGTAGAAGCGGAAATTGCTGCAGCTCGTCAAACCCGTAATACTCCTGATGCGAGTCGTCGCTGACACAAACATAATTGTTTCCGGCTTGCTTTGGCGAGGAAATCCCCGGCGGGTCTTAGATGCTGCCCGGGATGGCATCATCGAACTGTTTACCAGTGCTGTGCTGCTTGATGAGTTAGAAGCTGTCTTGAGTCGAGAGAAGTTTTCTCAGCGGCTCGCAAAAGCGAATGTTACCGCTCATGAGTTGGTAATGGGGTATGCAGTTCTGGCAACGCTGATTGAGGTGGAAACGGTTGAGCCGGTCATCCTTGCCGACCCTGACGACGATGCGGTGTTGGCCTGTGCCTTGGCTGGTGAATGCAACGTTATCACGTCTGGGGATAGTCATTTGTTGGACTTGAAGGAATACCGGAGCATTCGCATTCTAACGGCGGCTGAAATGCTTGGAGATCTTTTCCTATGAGAGGACCCCGATTTCATCCACGCCGCGCCGAACTCTCGATGCAGCGGGGCGCGACATCGCCTTCAACCTGAGTGCATTCTCTGAGACCACCTTGTTTGACACCCTTCAAACCCCGTTCTAAAATCAACTCGTCGTTTACAAGTGAGGAGATCCAGCATTGACCTTAGCTTTGGGCTTCACTCTGTCTTTGATTCAATCTGCACAACCTCAGGCAAGCACACTCGCAGATCTGCTCTTGCGCGCAAGCCCAATCGCTAAAATCGTCCTCGCCCTCCTGGCAATCTTCTCGCTCGCCTCGTGGACCATCATATTCACCAAATGGAGAGCCCTCAGAAGCGCCGAAAGAGCTACCAAAGACTTCCTCTCCCGCTTCCGCAGCCGGGCCAAACTCTCCGATGTCTACATCGACTCTGAGACCTCCAACGCCAGCCCTCTTGCCAGAGTGTTCCTGGCCGGCTACGAGGAGATTACCAGTCAGATCGGAGAAGGCTCACGCGAGGTCCGAAGCATCGAGGCAATCAGCCGCGTCCTTCAATCAGCCTCTATCGCGGAAGTCACACAATTGGAACGCAGCCTGAGCTGGCTCGCGACAACTGCGAACGCCTCGCCATTCATCGGACTATTCGGCACGGTGGTCGGAATCGTCATCGCCTTCATGGGACTGAGCGGAGCGTCGGCATCGTCGATTCAGGCCGTAGCTCCCGGAATCGCCGAAGCCCTGATCGCGACTGCCGCCGGCATAGGCGCGGCCGTGCCCGCTGCGATCTTTTACAACTACTTCTTGAACAGGGTAAAGCTGCTGACGGCTACGATGGACCGCTTCACGCTCGAACTGCTGAATCTGGTCGAGCACCACTACGTCAGAGCTGACATGTAGCCGCCTTCGAGAGCTGAGCCATGGCCTTCACTGATCATCGCGGACGCACGCAGCCGTCATTGGCCGAGATAAACGTCACTCCTCTCGTCGATGTGATGCTCGTTCTGCTGGTGATCTTCATGGTCACAGCGCCGATCCTGCAGACCGGCATCGACGTCAATTTGCCTAAGACTCGTGAGAGCCGCACCGAACAGCCGAACCCGAAATCGGTGGTCGTCAGCATCGACAAAGATGGCAACATCTATCTGAGCACTCGCGTTGAAGCCAAACAGGTCAATGTCAATGACCTTCCAGAATTGCTCAAGACGACTCTCGGAGAGTCGGGTGAGCGCAAGGTCTACGTCAGAGGCGACGGCGACACGCCTTATCGCATCATCGCCTACGTCCTCGACATAGCCAAACAAGCAGGCGCCGACGTGAGCCTGGTAACCGAACCGACCGTGAAGAAGAGATGAGCGAGTTCATAACATTCAAACGCGATACAGGTGCGCGCCGTCGCTCATCGCCATTCGGGGCCGCCCTGTCAATTCTGATGCACGCGGCAGTCGCGGTCGCTCTCTTCCTTGGATTCCAGGGGACCACGCTCCAGATCGTCGCAGCGGGTCCGGGCGAGGGCGGAGAAGGCGGAGGGGGATCGATTGAAGTCGGAGTTGCTGACCCTTCCTCGATCCTCGGGTTCGCAAAGCCAAAACCGGTCTCATTCGTCGGCAACGAAAACAACGCCGTCAATAATGCGCGGCTCGAAACAGCTCGCCGCGAGAACGAGGCTCCTGAAGACGTACTCCCCAGCACCGATCGAGATCGCCCGAGCCCAGATGCAGTCAAGACCGACCGCCCGGTGGCCAATCAGCAGGAACGCATTTTCACGGGTAAAGAAGAGCGTGGCGGGTCCGCCTCTCAAACCGCCCAGGTGGGGAGAAGCTTCGGCAGCCCGTCGCCTGCGCTGCTTGGCGGGGTCGGTCTCGGCTCCGGAGGCGGATTGGGCGGCGGAACCGGACTGCCCGGCGGCTCTGAATATGGCAGAAGAATTCAAGCGATTCTCAGCCGAAACTACACGCCGCCCGCGGTTGAGAACGAGAATGTTCAATACGTGATCATTTTGGTTCGAATCTCGCGTGATGGGAGCATCCTGTCGGTGTCGAACGGTCGCGTCTCCCCGGCATACATGAAACAGAGGAGCCCGCTGGCGATTGTCAACAACGCAGCCGAGCGCGCAGTCCTCGCTGCTAACCCTCTGCCGCCCTTCCCTGCCGGCTTTCTTACCGGAGTCCAGGAAGCGGTTGCAGAAGTCTGGTTCCGTTACCCAAAATGAATCCTCGAACTGGCAGTCTATGAAGATCATCAGGTTCTACGTAATCATCATTGTTTTGGCGATTGTCTCCGCGACCGCCTCGAGCTTCGCTCAGCAGGACCCGCCGCCCGCACAGGATGACCTCAAGAAGCAGATCGGCACAATCATCGTGACTCCCGGCAATGGGCCGAATCTCGCGGTGGCTGACTTCGTTGGGCGTTCGGCCGGACTGGATGCCGCCGTGAGCAGCTTCAACCAGGTGCTGTGGGCCGACCTCGACTTCGCCGCTGTGAGTGGGCTGGTCGGCAAAAGCCTGAACCCCAGGGGTCTGCTGCCCGATCCCGCATCGCTCAACTATGGTGACTGGAGTGCCGATCCGGTCAAGGCCGACTACGTTGCGTTCGGCAACCTGCAGAATAGCAACGGTATGATTGCGGACACCTACCTGTTCGATGTTAAGACCAAACAGCAACTGATCGCCTCGCGCCACACAGGAGACCCGCGTCGCATGGCACACGAGTTCGCTGACGAAATAGTGAAGCTCCTGACCGGACGTGACGGTATCGCAACATCCAAGATCGCCTGGGTTGGCGGCGATGCGATATCGGTCATGGACTACGATGGCTTTAATCGGCGGGGCTTTGCCAGTGACGGCCCATACGTTCGCTTTCCCCAGTTCTCACCGGACGGCCGCTACCTGGCATACGTGAGCTACAAGTCCGGGGTGCCTAACATCGTTGTGCGCTCTGATAGCGGCGCGCTTGTGGGAGGCACTAACTTCACCTCGACGACCTCCTCACCAGCCATCTCACCAAGCGGACAGCTTGCGTTCAGCTCGGCGATGGGAGGGGACGGCTCGATGGAGATCTATGTTTCGAACCTCGACGGTTCAAATGCGAGGAGGCTCACGCGGACGAGTAAGGCAGTCAACATCTCGCCGCGTTGGAATCCGCGCACGGGACGAGAGATCGCTTTCATCAGCGATCGGGGCGGCTCACCACAGATCTACGTAATGGACGTAAGCGGGTCAAATCAGCGTCCCCTGGCGGCACGGGGAGGGCATGCCGATTCGCCTTCCTGGTCACCCGACGGGCGATACATCGCATTCACCTACGGCGGAGCGGGGAGCTTTCAGATATTCGTTTCGGACATAGCCTCGGGGCAGCTTCTTCAATTGACCTCGCACGGAAGGAATGAGAGCCCAACGTGGTCGCCGGACGGACGGCATCTGGCCTTTCAATCAAACAGGTCAGGCAGGTGGGAGATATGGCAGATGCACATTGATGGCAGCGGTCAGCGTCAGCTTACGAAAGGCGGGGGCAAGCTGCCAACCTGGGCGAAGTGAAAAAACGTTTTACGTTTTGCGTTTTACGTTTTACGTTTTGTGGACCGCTGAACTACAAGGACGTGAACGTAAAACGTGAAACGTAAAACGTAAAACCTCCCTATGAAAGGAGATTCTCAAAATGGCAACCGTATCTCGAGCTCTTGTCGTTTCCTTGATCGCAGTTGTGCTCGCTGGAGCGTTCGGCTGCGCAAAGCCCAAAGTAAAGCTGCAAGTCTCGAAAGACAAGGTCCAACAGGGCGAGGATGTGCGCGTATCCTGGACCGCCGAGAATGCAAAAGACGTCACTCTCAACGGACAGTCGGTCGATCGCAAGAACGGCGCAAAAGTATTCCAGCCGGACAACACCACCACCTATGTCGCCGTGGCAAGGCGAGGCAAGAAAGAAGCGCGCGACACGAAGGTGGTCGCGGTTAGCGCCAGGCCCCCTCGTCCCTCCATCCGCATATCAACCGATCAGGACGCGATTCAGCAAGGGCAGAGCACCACTCTGCGCTGGACCTCGAATAACGCCGATACAGTCACTATTAACGATCTTGGCACCGTTCCGCCCTCAGGCTCGCGCGTGGTCAGCCCCTCACAATCCACGACCTACACCGCTACCGCGACCGGGCTCGGGGGCACGGACTCCGCTTCGACACGCGTCAGTGTGACTGCAGACACCGGTGTTCCCGGCGACGTTACAAGCGAACGCCCGCGAACGACCATTAACACAGCCATTGCAACGGTGTTTGGGCAGCGGGTGCAATCGATTTTCTTCGACTACAACCAGGCCGACCTGAGACCCGAGGCCAAAGACTTACTTCGCCGCGCAGCCGACTGGCTTACGCAGGGGCCCAATCGCTCGATCGTCTTTCGCATTGAAGGCAACTGCGATCCTCGAGGAACCGAAGAGTACAACATCGGACTTGGCGAGCGGCGCGCACAGGCAGCACGCGAGTTCCTTGTTTCGCTCGGGGTCGAGGCATCGAGAATGCAAACGGTGAGTTACGGGGAGGAGCGCGCAAGCGGAACATCCGAAGGGTCGCCTGAAATTCGGCCTTCATGGGCCTTTGACCGTCGCGACGCGTTCGTTTACATCAGCGGGGGGACGCCGCCACGATAGTAGGTTTAGCGTTTTACGTTTTACGTTTGGCGTTTTAGGTTGGCATTGTGGTTCCCGCATAGAGAGAACGTAAAACGTAAAACCTAAAACGCGAAACGCTTAAGGGGGTTCGTTATGTTGTCAAAGCTCACAATTGCCATCGTAGTGGTCCTGTCGCTGTTTGCCGGGCCGAGCACTTTCGCTCGAGGCGATCAGAAGGACAAAGACGCACAGGCTCAACTGAAGATCACGCTTGACGACCTGAAAGCCGAGGTAACGATCCTCGGGCGGCAGATCCGCACCATGCAGGAAGGCCTCGACCGCAACAGCGGCCAGCTCAACGCACTGATCACTCAGGTCATCGACAACGTTAATGCGATCAAGCAGGCGCAGAGCCGCGTCTCCGAGAGCGCAGGCAGTGCGCTGTCAGAAGTGAACGGACTGGGCGAGCGATTGTCCGCAACGAATCAGAGAATCGACAGGTTGTCTGAACAGATGGCCGAATTGAAGAGGCTGGTCGAGAACCTGCCAAAGCTTCCCACCTTCACACAGATCACTCCGGGCAACCCCGACCAGCTCTTCGCGGCCGCATATGGGGACTATAGCCGCGGAAATTACGACCTGGCCCAGAGCGAGTTTGCACAGTACGTTGAGACTTATCCCACGAGCGAGATGGCTGACAACGCCCAGTACTGGATCGGCGAGTGTCTGGCGGCAAAGCGTAAGTTCAGTGAAGCGATAGCCGAGTTGGATAAAGTCGCGATTCTGTTCCCGAAGGGCGATAAGGTTCCGATGGCTCGCTATAAGAAGGCCTTGATCCTGAAAGACAGCGGCCAACCCGATCTGGCGATGCTGGAGTTTCAGGCGATAATCAAGCTCTATCCCAGGAGCAATGAAGCGACGCTGGCGCGCCAGCAACTCGGCGAGAGATAGGGAGGAGCGTTTCACGTTTTACGTTTTGCGTTTTACGTTTTGCGTTTTACGTTTTGCGTTTTA
>DASYSA010000737.1:0-18739 GCA_036003885.1 Blastocatellia bacterium
CGGCACATGGGCTTGCGCGGCCGCTTCAACGACTTGATTGCGGCGGGCGACCAGCGGGCGCTCGAGCTTGAAGAGAAGATCGAACGCGTGAAGGAGGAATGCCGCGCCGGTGTGATGAAGGTCCGAGTCGCATGGCAATTCTTTGAAGCAGAAGCCGAGGGCAATTCAATTCACTTATTTGCGCCAGGTTCTTCTAAGAGCTCCTCTGCGGTGGAAGCGCCACTCGAGACGTTCCGATTCCCACGCCAACGAAAGCCCGACGGTCTCGCGCTGAGCGACCTGGTTTTGCCGCCCGGTCAAGCGGGACGCGACCATGTTGCGCTTTTCGTGACCACGGCCGGCGAGGGCATACGCGAGATTGCCGAGGAGGCCAAGGAGGCGGGCGAGTACCTCAGATCATATGCGCTCCAGGCGCTGGCATTGGAAACAGCCGAAGCTGCTGCGGAGTGGCTGCACTCGAGGCTGCGTTCGCTGTGGGGTTTTCCCGATCCGGATTCGTTGACCCGACAGGCATTGTTCCAGGCGCGCTATCGAGGAAAGCGTTACTCGTTCGGCTATCCTGCTTGCCCGGATCTGGATTCGCAGGCCGGGCTGTTCAGAGTGCTGCATCCGGAAGCCATCGGAGTGCTTTTGACCGAAGGCTTCATGATGGAACCTGAGGCGAGCGTATCGGCGCTGGTGTTTCACCACCCGGATGCGACTTACTTTTCTGTCGGCGCGCAGGAGGAGACAGAAGGTGCGCCGGATGCGAATGCGCTCCCGGTCGTCTGATTGCGGATTGCCGATTGCGGATTCTGGATTTCGGATTGCAGACGCGACAAGTGCGAAACGCGAAAACAGACCTTCCGGTTGGTGGATGGGAAGAATCCCAAATCCGCATTCCGAAATCCGCAATCAGCAATCCGCAATTCCCATAGGAGGCCCTATGCTTCGAAAATCCGAACTCACCCTTCTTGTCTCCATCGTCACTCTGGCGATCCTCGCAGCCACGGGGCCGCGAGTCTTCGCGCAAAACAAGACGATCTTGATCAAGGCCGGCCACCTGATCGACGTTCGGGCGGGCCGCGTTCTAACCGACCAGGCCATACTGGTCGAGGGCGAGCGAATAAAGGACGTCGGACCGCTTGCGGAGATTCAAGCAAAGGCCGCTGGAGCGCAGGTAATCGACCTCAGTAACGCCACGGTGCTGCCGGGCATGATCGACTGCCACACACACATTCTGCTGCAGGGTGACATAACGAATGAAGACTACGATGCGCAGTTGCTCAAAGAGTCTATTCCGTTTCGCGCAATTCGAGCCACGGTTGCCGCGCGAACCGGTCTGATGAACGGCTTCACCGCCATGCGCGATCTCGAAACTGAAGGGGCGATGTACGCCGACGTCGACGTCAAGCGCGCCATCAACCTCGGGTACATAGATGGTCCGCGGCTGTTTGTCTCGACTCGTGCCTTCAGCGCCACAGGCATGTATCCGCTCGGCGGCTACTCATGGGAGTTGAAGGTGCCTGAAGGCGTTCAGATCGTCGACGGCGCTGACAACATTCGCAAAGCGGTCCGCGAACAGGTGAAGTATGGCGCCGACTGGATCAAGTACTATTCGGACCGCCGCTACTACATGAAAGATGGCGCGCTGCATTCGTGGGTGAACTTCACCGACGAAGAGGTCCACGCGCTGATCGATGAGGCTCACCGCCTGGGCCACAAAGTAGCGGCGCACGCAATTGGTCGTGAGGGAATAGAATCGGCGCTCAAGGGAGGCGTGGATACCATCGAGCATGGCGACGGCCTCGACGACCAGTTGATGGATACGATGATCAAGCGAGGCGTCTACTGGTGCCCAACGATTTTCGTTGGCGCCTACGTAGCGGAAGGGCGCGCGGCTGCGGGCGCGCCGATATGGAAGACGATGGTGGACCTCGAAGCGAAGGCTTTTGCCAGGGCGGTCAGGAAGGGCGTAAAGATCGCTTATGGGACTGACGCCGGCGGATACGCGTGGACCGAGAATCAGGCTAAAGAGCTTGCGTACATGGTCCGCTATGGGATGACTCCGATGCAGGCGATCCAGTCGGCGACGCTCGTAGCCGCGGAGTTGCTTGATGCGTCCGCGGACATCGGGGTGATCGAGCGCGGGAGATATGCGGACATCATATCGGTCCGTGACAATCCGCTCGAGGACGTGACTCGCCTGGAACACGTTGGATTTGTGATGAAAGGCGGAAAAGTGGTCAAAAACCAGGATTTAGGATCTGGGATTTAGGATCTAGGATTTAGCATCAGGTGGCATCTGGGACTGAGAATTGAGGACCCTAAATCCCAGATCCTAAATCCCAGATCCTAAATCCTCTCCCCATACGCGGCCGCATAGTCCATTTCTTGAAAGATGGTGTCGCGCGATTCCACGTCGGTCAACCACTGTTGGTCGATCTCGCCCCGCTTGATCATCTCATACAGCCTGGTGAAGCGGTGAATGTGATCGCGGAAGCGCTTGATCGCATATTGAACCGACGTAGCAGTCGTTATGATGAAAGCCCAGTCCGACGACTCAGCCAGCAATAACTCGCGCGCCGCCTGATTCAGCGCGCGGCGGAGCAGCCCATCAGACTGAGGATGCTCGCGCGTAAGCTCGACCATGCGGTCCTCGGCTACGTGCTGGTGCAGGTAGATCCAGTCGTTCTCTCCATTCACCCACACGCGATAGTAGCCTTCGGCGCCCCACGATGATGCAGCAGGCTCCTGGGACTGATTCTGAGGATATTCGTCCAGATAGTCGATCGGAGTGGCCAACCGGACTTCGGACTGATCGAAGTGAGCCTTGCGGATCAGGTAGTTCAGGAACTGGGGGCCTTCGAACCACCAGTGGCCAAACAACTCGGCGTCGTAGGGCGACACTATGAGGGGCTTACGGCCCAGGATCGAGTTTAAGTGTTGCGCCTGGGCCTGACGGTTGGCGAGGAAGTTACCGGCGTGCTCGGCAGCTTTTTGCGTAGCCCAGGCCGGCACATAAGGTTCCTTCGCTCCGAGATCGACTTTACCGGTCACCCGATAATACTTGATCCCTATGTTACGTCTGACACCGTCGCTATGAAGATAAGGCCTGACATAGTCGTAGTCGCCATCGAAGCCAAGATCGCGGTAGAACTCACGATAGTCATAGTCGCCCGGATAGCCTATCACCGAACTCCATACCTGCTCGCTCGTTTCGACGTCGCGCCCGAACGCAGCGACTCCGGCGCGTGTGATCACAGGCGCGTAGATGCCGCGGCGCGGTTGGGGACGCCCGAACATGATGGCGTGAGCATCGCAGATGAAGAACTTCAGCCCGGCGTCTCTCAGTAACTCATCTATGCCGGCTGCATATGCGCATTCCGGAAGCCAGATCCCCCGCGGGGCCCGCCCGAAATGTTTCCAGTAATTGCGCCGCCCCACTTCTATCTGCGCGCGCCTCGCTTCCTTGTTTGCTATGAGCGGCAGGAATCCGTGAGTCGCCCCTGAAGTGATGATTTCGATCGCGCCTGCTTCCTGGAGTGCGTGAAAGCCGGCTATCAAGTTTCGCCCGTAGCGATTCTCGAACAGATGTCGGGCGTTACCGAAGTGCGTGAGGTACATCCGGGCCGTCTCATTCATCGCCGGATGGTTCCTGGTTCGAAGAACCTCCCTTTCACAGAGCTCCACCAGGCGCGTCACGTGCGCCAGGTAGCGCTGCTGAAGCATCGGGTCTGCCAGCATTTCGCACAGCGGCGGCGTCAACCCGAGCGTTACACGAGCCTGTACGCCGTCGAGGGCCAGACCCTCGAAGACATTGAGCAAAGGGATGTAGGTTTCGCTGATCGCTTCGAACAGCCAATCTTCTTCGAGGAACTCAGGATATTCCGGGTGCCGCACGAAGGGCAGATGCGCATGGAGGATGATGGCTAATAGTCCCTGTTCCATAGAAGCACGTTTTGCGTTTCGCGTTCCGGGTTTCGGGTTTCGGGATCCACGTGTTGGGCTCGCGTGGGTCCAAGCTAGTGCGTTCAGGCCAGAACGCGGAACCCGGGACTCGAAACTCGAAACCCGAAACCCGAAACGCTTTTTAGAAGCTCGAGGGTCTCCTGGACAACGCAGGCCAGCGGATCTCGCCCCCTGGCAGTGCTACGTTTTCCGTTCCGCCGAGCATGAATCTTGGCGTCAGGTGCAGGGGATGAATCGCGTCGCCTATCCACCCCTGACTGTTGTGCGCGGCCTCGTGCAGCAGCTCTGGCAGGTAGTGCATAAGCCCGGCGCCGGCTATTCGACCATCCCCTTCAAGAAGTAATTTCATAAGCTCACTCTTGAGCGGCTCAGGTAGATCCGCTATCAATTCGAGGGTGAGCTCTCCGCCAGCCGACGCAATCATCAGCGCCTTGTACACGGCCTCGGGCAGTTTCAGCAGGGCGGCCGACCACTCGTCTTTTTCTGTCGCGGGCTCGGCCATCGCTGCCAGAGTTACATCCAGCGTCTGCTGCGCACCGAAGCCGGTCGCTTCGAGTATCTCAATAAAGTCGGGCGGACTCAGTTGGTACTCGCTTTCCCTGGCGCGTTCGGGAGAGACTGTTCCCCGGGGCGTCTGTACCCGATTCGACCGGACGAGCGAGATGTAGCCGTGCGCCGGCGAGCGAACGCCGATCTCGAATTCGTACTCGCGGTCGGGGAAGACCTGCAGCCAGTATCGGCCGGTATGAGAGACGTCGAAGAAGACCTGGTGCCCGCCCCTGATCTCGATGAGCTTCAGCGTTGTGCGAAAGGTCTCGGCATCGTCGGGAGCGAAGTATTTGGTGAGTGCTTGGAGGCTCTTGTCGCGGACTTCCCAATAGATGAAGATGCGAAAGGGATCCTGGAGCATCGCCCGAATGATGTCGACATCGTAGGTTTCGGGAAGCGGGAGCCCGCGATCTATGAACGGTTCCTGGATTGTGATCTCGGTCGGCGCTTTGACTTCAGTTCCGCGTGCCGGCTCGAGCGCTCGAGGCGGGAGCTTGAGCGGCGAAGATGGTCTCAATACAAACACCCGGGGGTCTCCTTGAGTTAGAGATAAAGAACTACTTTGTCTGTTAGCTGTGTGACTGTCAAGCGCAAGCAGTACAAGGGCTTGCTCGCGCCAAGTTACCTGTGTTAGCTTTCAATCACCCTAAAAAAATTTGCTTGGGGAGTCACAAAAATGGAAAAACCAACACAACAAAATACGATTCAGGACAGTTTTCTCAACAGTGCCCGTAAGGATCGCAGCAATGTAACAATCTACCTCATGAGCGGCGTAAAGCTCACGGGGAGGATCAAGAGCTTTGACAAGTACTCGGTCATTCTGGAGGCGGGTTCGCAGGAGCAGTTGATCTTCAAACATGCGATCTCAACCGTGTCGTTGCCGCGCGGAGGCGGGCGCGACTTCCACTACGCTCGGCCTGCCACACAGTCCGACCGTGAGCATCCCCCCGAGCACGCGGCGGCGGCTCCCGCCGAATCGGTAGCGCCTCAGGAGAGATCCTGAGACGGGGCCTTCGTTTCAGCTTCGGGCTTCTTAAGTGTGGGCTGCCGTCTGGCAGCCCAACTCGTTAATACGGGTTTTACGTTTAGCGTTTTACGTTTAGCGTTTGCTGGCCTGGATACAGAATCAGGGCCAACGCCATGAGACTAGACCTTCAACTCTGCAACAAACGCAAAACGCAAACGTAAAACGTAAAACATGCGAGGCGTCTTCATAACACTCGAGGGTATAGACGGCAGCGGCAAAAGCACGCAGTTTCAAATGCTGGCCGACGCCCTCTCGAATCGCGGCCTTGAAGTCGTGGTGACGCGAGAGCCCGGCGGAACCGCTCTCGGCGAACGAATGCGGGCGGTGTTGCTGTCCAACGACAGCAGGCACCTGGCTCCGGCAGCCGAACTCTTTCTAATGGCTGCGGATCGCGCACAGGATGTAGCCGAAGTGATACGACCTGCGCTGGAAGCCGGTCGCGTCGTGATCTCGGATCGCTATGCCGACTCGACGGTCGCCTTTCAAGGTTATGGGCGCGGACTGGACCTCGACATAATTGACGACGTAAACCGGCTCGCAACCGGCGGCCTGACGCCCGACCTCACTGTTCTCTTTGATCTGGATCCCAGGCAGGCTCAGGCGCGGCTTGACGCGAGAGTCACAGGTGAAGCACGCTTCGGATTCGAGCCGGGAATGACTCGGTTCGACGAAGAGAAGCTGGATTTCCACCTGCGGGTCCGCGACGGCTATCTGAAGCTTGCGTCAACCGAGCCCGAGCGCTTTCGCGTACTCGATGCGGCTCAGCCAATCGACAGAACACACCAGCAAGTCCTGTCACTCGTGCTGGGGCTTGTCGAGACGAAGTAACAGAGACTTCAATCCGTGGCTCAACCGTCGGCGTTGCACGGATGGATCAAACTCTCCGCCACACCAGCATGCTTGACGACGAATTAGTCATAGAGACTCCAGAGCGCGTTGAACTCCACTACGTGTTGGCCAACGTCGGAAATCGCTTCCTCGCCGCTGCAATCGATCATTTGATTCAGGCAGTGCTGCTGCTGGGTGTGTTCCTGGCCCTGACCGCTGTAGACGGGTTCGCGGAGGTGGGCAGGCTGGTTCCGGCTGGAAGCTGGGCGCTCGGACTCGGGGTATTTGCCGTCTTTGCCATTTACTGGGGCTACTTCGTTGTGTTTGAAACGCTGTGGAACGGACAGACCCCAGGCAAACGACTAATGAGACTACGAGTAGTGCGAGAGGATGGCAGGCCGGTAAGGTTCTTCGAAGTCTTCGTCAGAAATCTGATTCGCCTCCTGATAGACATGCAGCCTGCGCTGTCGTACGCAATCGGAGTGGTCTCGATAATCTTCAGCGCGCGTTCCAAGCGAGTCGGCGACTTTGTCGCCGGTACGGTGGTGGTTAAGGAGCGTGCAACCGAAGCCCCTTCCCTCAGCGAGATCATGAACATATCCGAGATCGAACAGCGGCGACTCGAACGCGCTACCGCGGCTCCATTCAATGCCGACACCCGCCTGCTTAACGAACAGGATCTGCGAGCGGTGGAGACATTCCTCAAGCGCCGCTACGAGCTGCGCGATCCCAATCGCCAAATGTTAGCGATGCGAATAGCTCAGTCAATTGCGGCGAAGCTGGGCATCGCGACGGACGGGCTTTCTCCCGAGACGATACTCGAAGAGATCGAGCGTCAGCATAACGCCCGGTCGAAGTACTTTTGATGCGTAAGGCAGTAGGATTAGACTTTGGAACAACCAACAGCGCTGTCGCAGTGGCAAGTGCCGATGGATCGGTCCGCCTGGCAACATTCGAGGAGGATGGGCGTTTGATTGAGACCTTCAGGTCAATTCTCTACTTTTTCCATCCATTCGATGAGGAGGCCGAACACAGGCTTGTTGCTGCTGGTCCTCAAGCCATCGCCGCCTACCTGAGGGCCGAGCCTCGGGGTCGTTTGATACAGTCACTGAAGTCGTTTCTCGCAAGCCGCTCCTTTTCACAGACGATTTTGTACAAGTCTTTCTACACGCTGGAAGACTTGATCGCAATCATCATTCGAGAGCTAAGGTCAGCAGCAGAGAAGCAATTCGATAATCTCGGAACGTCTGTCGTTGTAGGCAGGCCCGTTCGCTTTTCAGGCGCGAGGAATGAAGAGGACGATGGTTTTGCTGTCAGGCGGCTCCAGGCAGCAGTGCAGCAAGCAGGGTTTGAGCAAGTCTATTTTGAGTACGAGCCGGTCGCGGCGGCGTACAAGTACGAAACGCGCCTGGACCATGATGAACTGGTACTGATAGCCGATTTCGGTGGCGGCACGAGCGATTTTTCCGTGTTGCACCTTGGACCCTCGGTTCGAATGGCTGCACAGGGCCGCCGAGACATACTCGGCACTGATGGCGTCGCGATTGCCGGTAATGACTTTGACAGCAAACTCATGAGACATCTTGTCGCATCAGAGCTGGGCCTGGGAGCGAATTATGTTTCCAACGGCAAATTGCTTCCGACTCCATCCTGGATCTTCAAGGAGTTTGAAAGATGGCACTACCTGTCGTTCCTCAAAACCCAAAAGACCATGACAATGCTGAATCGCATAAGGCTGGAAGCCTTAGAGCCGCACAAGATCGAAAGCTTGATTCATGTCATCGATGATGAACTTGGATTCAAGCTCTATAAGTCCATCGAACACACCAAGGTGGACCTCTCCAATCAGGAACTGAGCTCCTTTGTCTTTGAAGATTCACCCGTGAGGATCGAGAAGAGGCTCACCAGGCCCGAATTCGAAGACTGGATCGATCCCTACATCCATGAGATGGGCAAATGCATTAACCGGCTACTCGCCAGATGCAACATTGCTGCTTCCGATGTTGACAGTGTTTTTATGACGGGTGGCTCATCGTTCGTGCCGGCGGTAAGGAAGCTCTTCGAAGAGAGGTTTGGCGCCTCACGCCTGAGAAGTGGCGGTGAGTTGACGTCGGTGGCTGAAGGACTGGGGCTGCGTGCTTTGGCAATGTTGCTGTAGCGCGTATCGCTGTGTTAGGGTGACTCTGGCTACTTCGAGTGCGACAACGTTCTGGCCTTTTCGAACCTCACTCAACCACTTTGGGGGCATTTATGAAAAGCCGCCTTCTCCTCTCGCTAGTACTCTTCTGTTCGATAAACATCAACTCGCTGGCCTTCATTGCGCCTCCCGGCATCCTAAGCGGCACGATCAAAGACCCAAAGGGTGCGGTAATCGCCGGTGCGCAGATCACAGTTCGAAACGAAGCGACGGGTGAGTCTCGCGTGACCACAACCGATGGCGAGGGCCGCTTCAAAATTGAGGGCCTGGCGGCCGGTCGCTACGTCGCTAACGTCAGTAGCCCGGGATTCACGGCCGCGCAGAGTCCAATAGTGATTGAAGACAGTCGGACGGCGACGTTAGAGATTAAGCTGGAAGTCGCGGGAGTGCGCACGGAAATAGCGGTTCCGGCGAAGGGCGCAGTCGCCGCCAACTCCGATACTAATTACCGGGCGCTGCGCAATTCCGGAGCCTTTGAGAGCTACACCATCAGCAATCTTTCGCTGAAGCGGGATGTCGGCGCTCTGAACCTGCAGAGCGGCAGCATTCACTTCCTACCGCCGGTAATGGATCGCGTGGCGATGGCAGTCTTCGTAGGCAAAGGGGAATTCACGCTCACGCCGCCGCCCGGCTTTGAGCGCGACTACCTTCGCCTGATCGCCGACAGAGAGTCGGTCAGCGAAGTCTTCGAAAAGGCCGTGCTCTGTTTCACGGACGATACCTATCAGGAGATCAAGCGGCAGGCGCAGGCTGGTTCAGGCGAAGCCAGGGCGAAGGGTGTGCTTGATGACTTCTACGGCCGAGTTCGGCGCCGCACTGACCGACCTAGAAGCATGATCGAATACCTGCTCGCGTACGAAGGAATTGAGAACGTCGAAGCCGAGATTCTGGCCGGCCTCTATAACCCGAAGCGGCCCGGTTTCTTCAGTGCATATATCTTTGGCCAGAAACTCTCGGACCTTCGCTATCATGTGCGGCCGCTTGGCGTGCTGCCGCAGATGCTCGCCCCCGAAGAGGTCGCCCTGATCAACTTCGCTCCGGGAGAGAACAAAGAAGGTATCTGGTACCTGGCTCACCTCGAAAGTGAATACAAGAGCGGAACAGCGAGCTCCGACGAAGACAAGCGGATCATCGACGCGACCCACTATAAGATTGAGACAATTGTTGACGGGGGCGAAAAACTGACCGCCAGCGCGGAGATAACGTTCACCGCGCTGACCGATGGCGACCGCCTGCTGAGCTTCGGCTTGCTACCTAACCTGCGCGTTACCCGCGTGAGCATTCCCGGAGCGGTCGAGACGGGCTACATACAGGAGAACCGAAAAGAGGACGGTTCGTTCTATGTGGTTTTGCCTGCGGCGATGGTGAAGGGGCGCGAATATAAGCTTCTGATCGAGTACCAGGGCAACAAGGTCATCGCCGACGAGGGTGGCGGCAACTTCGCGGTCGGCGCTCGAACAAGCTGGTATCCGAGTATTAACGCCTTCAACGATCGCGCGACTTTCGATCTTACCTTCAAAGTGCCCAGCAAATACGTTCTGATTGGAGTTGGCAAGCTGGTCAAGGAGTGGAAGGAAGGTGATTCCGCGGCATCGCAGTGGGTGTCGGAAGTGCCGCTTGCCGTCGCGGGGTTTAACTATGGCGCGTTCAAGAAAAAAGAGATCTCTGATTCGCCGACAAAATATCAGATCGAAGGTTATGCGACATTGGAATTGCCGGGCTATATGAGAAGGTTTGAGAACATTGGCGGTATGACTCCGACACGAATGACCGAGAAGGCAATGGTCGAAGCGCAGAACTCGATGCGCATCTTCACCGAGTGGTTCGGTCCGGCTCCCTATGGTCGCATAGCGATCACGCAGCAGCCCCAGTTCAACTTCGGCCAGTCATGGCCGACGTTGGTTTACCTGCCCATCAGCGCGTTCTTCGATTCAACCCAGCGCTGGATGATGATGGGTGTGAACGCGCGCTTTGCTGAATTCATTCAAGAGGTAACACCACACGAAGTCGCCCATCAGTGGTGGGGCCATATGGTCGGCTGGTCTTCTTTTCACGACCAATGGTTATCGGAAGGCTTTGCCGACTTTTCCGCGGGGCTTTTTCTGCAATATACGGAAAAGAACATGGACAAGTACCTTAAGTTCTGGGAACACGCGCGCGACACGATTATCGAGAAGAATGAGTATGGACGCCGCCCTAACGATGCCGGGCCGATCTGGATGGGGCTGCGGTTGAATACCTTCAAGACGGAGGGGGCATACAACCGGATCGTCTATCCGAAGGGCGGCTACATTCTGCACATGCTGCGGATGATGATGTGGGACGTAAAGACCGGTGACGAGGACTTCAAGGCAATGATGCGGGACTTCGTCAAGAGCTACCTTCATCAGAACGCTTCGACCGAGAGGTTCAAGCTGGTCGTGGAACGACACATGAAACCGCTGATGGACCTCGATCGCAATCATAAGATGGATTGGTTCTTCAACGACTGGGTCTACGGTACCGAGATACCGCGCTATCGGCTGGAGTATAAGATGACCACGGAATCGGACGGCAAGGTCATTCTGTCGGGGACTCTCAAACAGAGCGACGTGTCGGAGCGATTCAAGAGTCTGGTGGGGATCTATTTGGATTTTGAAGGCGGCAAGACCGCGCGGCTGGGCCAGATCGCGGTCCGCGGCAGCACGCCCGAACAGTTTCAGGTAAAGCTTCCGCAGAAACCCAAGCGTGTATACCTGAATGCGTTCTACGATGTTCTGGCGACAGATGCGGTAAGCAGCGGAAAGTAGAAGGGAAATTCGAATTCCGAAATTCGAAATTCGAAATCCCCTGACGCCTACCTCAGGTACTTCACCGGATCGGGCACACCAGCCTCCGCGAAACCCTTCAGTCTGAGCAAGCAGCTATCACATCTCCCACAGGCCAGTCCTTCGGACGTCGGGTCATAGCAACTGTGAGTAAGGGAGTAGTCGACTCCGAGCTTCAGGCCGGTTCTTATGATTTCGGCCTTGGTCATTGCGATTAGCGGGGTGTGAATCTTGAGCCGCATTCGGCCCTCGACGCCGGCTTTAGTGCCCAGGTTCGCCATGGATTCGAATGCCGCGATGTACTCGGGGCGGCAGTCAGGATAACCGCTGTAATCGAGCGCATTCACGCCGATGAAAATGTCCTGAGCTGCGAGCGCTTCGGTCCAGGCCAGCGCGAATGACAGAAAGATCGTGTTGCGAGCGGGCACGTATGTTACCGGTATGCCGGTCGACAGATCTTCAGGGGTCCGATCTCGCGGTACGTCAATACTGTCGGTGAGAGCCGAGCCGCCTATCGCGCGCAAGTCGAGGGCGACTATTAAGTGCCGCTCGACGCCAATGGACTTCGCTACGAGACCGGCACTTTCCAGCTCGATGGAATGCCGCTGGCCGTAGCGAAAAGAGATCGCATAGACGTCATAGCCTTCTGACCGCGCGATGGCAAGGCCAGTTGCGGAATCAAGGCCTCCGCTTAACAGGACAACAGCTCTCTTTCTGTCGATCATTCGCTTCGAGGTTAGCAGTGGTCAGGGGTCAGGGGCCAGGGGGCGGGAAGGTAAGAGAGAATGGGGGAGTGGAAGAATGGGAGAGTCTCCCATTCTCCCATTCTCCCACTCTCCCATACTCCCCTGACACCTGACACCTCTCGTGATAGTCTTTCGCCCGGCGAGTAAGAACCCAGATGAGCTACCAGACCTATCATCACAATCGCAATTACGGATGCCGCGTGACCGAGTTTGTCTATCAGGGCTACCGCTGTGTCGTGCTCGAGAACGAAAAGCTGCGCGTATCAATCGCTGCGGATAAAGGTAGTGACATATATGAGTTTCTATACAAACCTCGCGACGTCGATTTCATGTGGCGTTCGTGGATAGGAATGCGCGCTTCATACGTTCCGACGAGTTATCGAGCTGCCGGCGGGTTCATGGACTACTACGAAGGCGGGTGGCAGGAGCTCTTCCCAAATTGCGGGAACGTGTCCGTACATCAAGGGGCCGAACTCGGCCAGCACGGCGAGGTTGCGCTTCTTCCGTGGCGGTACAGCATCACGAAAGATGACCCTGACGAGATCGAGGTTCGTTTCGACGTTCGCACCGTTCGGACTCCTTTTCACTTGATCAAGACCATAGGCCTCCGTCGCAACGAAGGTGTTCTGCGAATCCACGAGCGGCTCACAAACGAAGGAGGCCAAGAGGTCGATTTCAGTTGGGGTCACCATCCGGTACTTGGATGGCCCTTCATCGACGAGCACTGCAGGGTGCACGTGCCCGCCTGCCGCATTCGCACGCTCGGAGAGTATACGACGGCTACCTCCCTGTTGAAGGGCGATCAACTCGGCGTTTGGCCCATCGCCGAAGGTCGCGACGGCGGCGCTATCGACCTGTCGCGGCCACCCAATCCGGCGATTGAGTCTCAGGACATGATCTTTCTTGAAGGCATAACCGACGGCTGGTATGCAGTCACGAATGGCGCTATGGGAGTCGGCTTTGGCCTTCGCTATCCGGCCGACGTATTCAAGGTGCTCTGGTATTGGCAGGTCTATCGGGGCGGAAGAGACTATCCCTGGTGGAGCGCGACTTACAACATGGCGCTCGAGCCCTGTGCGACGATGCCCGTGCTCAGGCAAGCAGTCGAGCAGGGATTGGCGCTCAAGCTGGGACCAGGAGAGAGTCGCGAGGTTGACCTGCTTGCGGTGGCCTTCGAGGGGCTGGAGACGGTCAGCGGATTGACAGGTAACGGGGAAGTGCTCCCCTAAACGTTCCGCGTTTTACGTTTTGCGTTTTACGTTTTAGGCTTCAGTTCTCAACTGGGAACGGCGACAACAAGAGCCGCAAACGCAAATGTAAAACGTAAAACGTAAAACGCAAAACGCAAAACGTTTCACGGCTTGGTCGGTTTCAGCCTCTCGATGCCAGCCCGCGCGGTTTCATCCTTCCGGCCCGATGTCTCATAAGCCTTTTGATACGCCGGCAGTGCCTTGTCTGGCTGTTGATCGCTCTCGTAGACATAACCGAGTTCCAATAGCGCGGCCATACTATTGGGCGCGAGCTTAACGGCCTGCTCCAGAGCATCGGCGGCGGCTTTCCACTGCGACGACCGGGACTGGGCGATTCCCAGGTTGAGCCAGGCAGCGCTCGAATCAGGATGTGCCCGGGCGAACTTGTCGAGCAGCGGGGCAGCCTTGGCGAACTGCTTATCGGCAAGGTAAGCCTGACCCACCAGCCCCCACGCACGTTCATCGTCCTTGACGGCTAATAGCCGTTCACCCACGCTGATAGCCTGTTTAGCCATTGCAGGATTCTGTCGAACCTGAGCCAGGTAGAGGTCTCCCAGCAATGCGAGCGAGTTCAAATCCTTCGGATCGATCGTGAGAGCCTGGTTCAATGCAGCCGTGGCGAGATCGCCCCGGCCCAGCTTATGCTGCGCGTAGCCGATGTAATAATAGTTGGTCGCATTGGTCTTCATCTCGGACGCTGCGATGGTGAGCACTGGGATAGCTTCACTGAACTTCTCCGAAAAAATGTAAGCCCGTCCGAGGGCGGCGCGAGCGGTGGTGTCGACCGGTTGCTGCAGCTTTCCTGAGAGGGCCACGTACTTCGACAGCGCAGGAATTGCTTTGTCATACTGTTGGAGGTTGTAATGAGCCGTTCCGATAAAGTAATAGGCAGTCGCCTGGGCCTTCTCATCTTTCTCGGTGCTCTTGAGGTAGTTCTGGAAGGCATCGATTGTGTCTTCATAACCCTTTAGTTGAAAATGAGCAGCTCCAATGTAGTACCACGATTGCCACGCGTCGGGGTTTGCCTTGAGCACGGCATGGAACTCGCGAATCGCGGGCCGATACTGCTTCTGATTGTAAAGCGAGACCGCGCGGTCCCACTCCTGGGCGCAGGCAATTCCGGCGGCCAGCATAATCATCGCACTCGCAACGGCGAAAGCACTTCTCTTATTAATCATTTCATTCTCTCCATTTCGGCAGGCCCCTGGGGTCGGTTGTAGTCCATCGTCTGGATTTTAGTCGCCCGCGACCAGAGTATACAAGACCCACGCGGGCCGCTTCGCGCGCCCACGAAGTGAGATGATGGTCTATGCCTTCCTGAGTTGCCTGTACGCCAGGTAATAGCTGTCGATGAACAGAACGGGCACCCGGTACAGTCCTGGAGCAGGTTGGCGTCCTCCGCCGGAACTTGATTCCTCCACACTGCTCCTGCCTTGCCAACGGCCAGTCCTTCAAGCACAATACCCCTACGTTTGTGGCGGGTTGCTCGCAACCTGAATATTTCAATCCCGAGAAAGAACGAGGTCATCGATGAGATTACCAGTCTATCGAGGCGCGCGGGCGATTGCAGTGTGTGCGATCGTTTCCATTATGGGAACCTGCTATTCGGCGTCCGCTCAGAATCCCAGCTATCCCCAGACCCCCACCCCCAGCTATCCCAAAGGGCCTTCGCCTCAGGACAAGCAGGACAAGAAGGATAAGGGCGCACAACCATCCGATGCTGAACGTCAGGCGGCGACGAAGGTCACCTCGGCGGCGGATTTTGCTGCGGCACTTCAAGCCGCGGGGGAGTTCGTCAAGAAGTACCCGAAGAGTTCGCTGCGGCCCGAGATCACCGGGCACCTCGTAGCCAAGGCGGCCGCCAATCAGGATAGCGCCCAACAGATCAAGATGCTCGAGAGCGCGATGTCGGTGATGAAGGATCCCGGTGATGCCGAAATCATCAACCCGAACATACTCGATGCATACCTGAAGGCGCAGAAGTACGACGATGCCTTCCGAGTTTCTGCTGCCATAATCGAGAAGAACCCAAACGATCTGGTCACGCTTACCTTGATGGCTATTGTGGGCATCGATCAGGCCAGAGCGCAGAACCCTAAGTTCGTGCCGCAAAGCCTGCAGTGGGCTCCCAAGGCTATCGAATTGATCGAAACTGATAAGAGACCCGCCCTCCTGGACGATTCTCAGTGGGCCCAATACAAAGGCAAACTGCTTGCCCAGCTGTACCAGGCGTTGGGGGTCTACTCGATGATGACCGGCGATTTCGCGACGGCCAAAACCAGGCTCGATAAGTCAGCCTCGATCAATCAATACGATCCAATCACCTACGTCTATCTTGCAGGCGTGGTTCAGGAAGAGTACGCAAAGCTGGCTCAACAAGTGAAAGCCATGTTGCCCGGAAAGACCCAGGATGAGACTCTCAAGAAGGCCCTCGAGAAGATGGATCAGATGATCGATCTCTACGCCAGGGCGATTGGTCTCGCGGATGGAAACCCCCAGTATCAGAAAGTGCGCGATGAGCTGTCGGGCGATCTAAAGAGCTACTACACCTACCGTCACGGCAATTCAGCCGAGGGGTTACAGCAGTTGATCGATAAGTACAAGAGGCCCCAACAGCAATGAGGAGGGTCGTTGATTACTCTGGCATTAATCCTGAAAGGAAGTGCTGATGGCGGTCAGCCACGAAGAGTTTCGCCAGGCTTTGGGTCGGTTTGCCAGCGGCGTCACCATTGTGACATGCAAGAGCGACGGCGGCGACCCGTGTGGGATAACAGTGAGCGCCTTTTCGTCTCTTTCACTCGAGCCACCTCTCGTGCTCATCTGCATAGACAGACGAGCCTCTGTGTACGAGGACCTGAAAAAGGGCTGCTGCTTTGCCGTTAATGTTCTCGCTCAGGACCAGGAGTCTATTTCGCGGCGGTTTGCCTCGCGGGATGAAGATCGGTTCAAAGGGATCGGCTACCGGGAGGGAAAAACTGGAGCGCCTTTGATCGAGGGGGCAGTGGCGTTCATCGAGTGCCGCGTAGTTCATTCGTACCCCGGTGGCGACCACACGATTTTCGTAGGCGAGGTGGAGTACTCGGAAGTAAACGAGGGCAAACCCCTCCTTTATTTTCGCGGCGGGTACTCCAGCATTGCATGAAGTATCGACAGCTTGTCACCGGATGAGATAGGCCCGTTAACGCAATTCAGAACCCGATCGATATTGCCCACCGCAGACCAATCACTTATCTTGCACTCGACCGAGAAGACCGTCGTTTAAGCGAGCGTGCTTAGGCCCAATGCGCGTACGTTGACGCTGACCATCGTCGTAGTTCACGGCGCCTTCTGACCATCGGATTACTTCGCCACGTAGAGAGTTGACTCGCGCACCACGACTGCTGGTTCCGCTCCGAGCCGTGCCTCGTCGCCATCCATCTCGTTCAGCGACTTTAGCACCCACGTTTCGGGTTTCTCACCTTCCCGCATTGGCCGCACAAGAGCCATCGGCACCTTTCCCTGATACAAAACATTGACCAGCTTGTAGTCGGAGGGAAGAATGATAACCCGACCTTCTGCGTAGCTGTCAGCGTGTGTTCCTCGTTGACCTATGATAAAGCCGCCTAATGAGGTGCTAATCAATGCTATGATTAGTGCTGACTTTTTGAACATTTCTTCTCTCCTTTCAACAACGACCGTCACTGTAATCTCAGTGCATCGACATTTGACACAGGCCCCATAAGTGCTCTATTTCGTCGCTCGAGAAAATGGAATGCAATCTTACTTCCGAACTCTGTCTGCGGTTCTGCACCGAGACCGTACGGTTTGAGGGCAACCTTATGGTGTTGCTGAAACGAAATGACCGCAATGGAATCAGCAAGCGTACCTCACAAGACACACAACCAGGAGCTGAACGAAAAGAGGCGTCCAATGCCCGGGGGCTAAGCCCGTGGTCGGAGCCACGTCAGGGCTGAAAAGACTCCTTGGGCAGCAGCGGCAAAAAAATTCTTTGAGAAATGTAGAGAACCCCGGATTGGATCCGACTACACCATGAAAACGCACAAACCCGGTGCTAGAATCGAAAGGAGAAAATAGACATGAAGTACATTCTGATGATGAACGCCACTAAGGCCGATTGTGACTGGTACGCCAACTGGTCGAAACAGGACCTTCAAGCGAATTTCGCTTTCATGCGCGCTTTCAGCAAGGAACTCAAGGATTCGGGCGCGTTCGTTTCAACCGAAGGACTGGCGTTCCCCGACCAGGCCAGGATCGTTCGCGCGGGAAGTGACGGGACGCCGATTACCGATGGAGTCTTCCCGGAAGCCAAAGAGTTTCTCATGGGATACTGGATCGTTGACGTGGAAAGCGCGGAGGAGGCGTATAGGATCGCCGCGCGGGCTTCGGCGGCGCCCGCGCCCGCAGGGACCCCGGGGACAATGCCCATCGAGGTGCGGCAGGTGATGAACGGCGCTCCGGAAGAATTGTTGTGAGCGGACAACCAGGTGACGTTCCGATCGAGCACCTGCTGCGGGAGTTGACGCCGCGGGTGCTCGGGACGGTTGTCCGAAGGTTTCGCGACTTCGCGGCGGCGGAAGACGCAGTTCAGGAGGCGTCGCTCGCCGCGGCGATGCAGTGGCCACGTGAGGGCCCACCGGACAATCCCCGAGCGTGGCTGACGCATGTCGCCTTCCGGCGGATGTTCGACCACATTCGCAGCGAATCTGCTCGCCGCCGTCGCGAAAGCGAGATGGCCCTGGAGGCGGCACATACACCAGAACCAACACTCAACGAGATTGCGTCGCAGGAAGACGAGACGTTGAACCTGCTCTTCATGTGCTGCCATCCGGCGTTGACTCCGGCTTCGGCTATTGCGCTGACGTTGCGGGCGGTGGGCGGCTTGACCACAGCGGAGATAGCCCATGCGTTTCTTGTGCCTGAGCCAACAATGGCGCAGCGGATCAGCCGGGCCAAGCAAAGCATCAAGAACTCCGGCATTCCATTTCAACTGCCCACTGCCGAGGAGCGAGCGCAACGTCTGCGCGCGGTTTTACACGTCCTGTACCTCATCTTCAATGAGGGCTACACGAGCAGCTTCGGACCGGATCTGCGCCGAGGCAATCTTTCGCATGAGGCAATCCGCCTGACGAGAATCGTCCACAATTTGCAACCGGACGACGCCGAGGTCGCCGGATTGCTTGCGCTCATGTTATTGACTGACGCCCGCCGTTTGGCGCGAACCGGCGCTGGAGGCGAGTTGATCCCGCTCACGCAGCAAGACAGAGCGCTCTGGGATAGGCAACAGATCGCGGAGGGAGTCGCGCTCATCTCGGCGACGTTACCTAAAGGATCGGTCGGCCCATACCAATTGCAGGCTGCCATCGCCGCCGTTCACGACGAAGCGG
>DASYSA010000738.1:0-8632 GCA_036003885.1 Blastocatellia bacterium
CGGCATTTCCAGTAGTAATTTCTGAACCCTTCGGCATCATACAACCGCCTGAAGGTCATCTCTACCGTTTGCTCGATTCGCACATCCCCAGGATTGCGGTCGGTCATCATCACATAAGCGCGGCCCCCGCCTTCGAAATCGATCACACTCATTACGGTCGGAGGATCGGGATCGGCATTCAAAAAGTCGACCGTGAAGGTGAACAACGAGGCTCGCTTGTCGGCCAGGCGCACGCTCTCGAAGTTGTCTCTGGTCTGACAGCTAATGCATAGTCGCTGGGCCGGGTACTGAACTTTGCCGCAAGTCAGACACTTCAAGCCTCTGAACTTGTAGATCTCGTCGCGATCTCGCCAGGTCGCGGCAGCCGAAGCCGAGGGCGCCTGCCGCCGCGCCGCCTCGACGTCTATCAACTCGCGGAACTTTGCATAGCGCTCGTAGCTGCCCAACGAAGCCCTGGATGCAAGGTGGCCCTTGACCCCTCGTCTTGGAGCCTGCGCCGCGTTCACTATTTCATCGGTCACTTCAAACATCAGCGCGTCACAACCTGAGCCATAGCCCACCACCAGCAGTTTCTCTCCAGGCTTCGCGTCCTCGAGCACCGAAGAGAGGACCAACAGCGGCATCGCCGCCCCCGTGTTGCCGACCGAGGAGAAGAGATGATCGGGAATCTGTTCCGCTCTGAGGCCCAGGCTCTTTGCGACCGCGGCAAGCGATCCCGCGTCGGGCGCATAGAAGATCGCCTTCGATATTTCAGACGGGCCGATCGCGCTCCGCTCAAACAGTTCCGACACGGCCTGCCGCACCACTCGCTGGTAGCCCTGAGTTACCGCAAAGCGTTCTTCCCATCCTGAAACAAACCGGTCGCCCTCCGGGCGCCACACATCGGTCATCTCGTCCACCGTCGAATGGCTGGCGATTAGCTGAGCGATCACTTTGTCGCGTCCGACTTCGAGCGCCGAAGCAGCATCGCCGAAGATGCGCTCGTTCGCCGACTTTGGCCGCGCGAGCCTGGTGTCAGCCGCTGTAATGATGATATTGGAGGTCGACCCGGCCTCTACGGAATCCAGCGCCGCGCGAACGGCCGTGGTAGCCGATCTCAGGGAATTCGTGTAATCGGCGGTCCTCACGTCGTGACGCAAGTCGGCGACTGTGGCGATGAGCGCCGAAGCCTGCTTCTCCGAATAAGGGGATGTCGTGGAGGAGAACATCAAACCGTCGACTTCGCGTCCGTCGCGGCCGGCCAGCAGGTCGCGCACCGCCTCGACCGCCAGTGTGATTGAGTCTTCGTCGACGTTGGCGACCGCGCGTTCACCTTCGCCGGCCCGCCCGCCCCAGGCCGCAGCGATCTCCTTGTGACTGAGGCGATAGAAAGGCACGTATGCGCCGAAAGAGGTTATTCCTGTCATTCAATTTATCTCCGCGCGTGGTATAGCAGAGCGATTTCGCGACAGTCAAGAGGGAAGGATTTAGGATTTAGGATCTAGGATTTAGGATTCATCGATAATCCCAGACTCTAAATTCTGGAGACTCCTAGATCCGAGATCCTAAATCCGAATTCCGAGATCCTAAATCCTAAATCCTAAATCCTAAATCCTAAATAATCCTAGATCCTAGATCCTAGATCCTAGATCCTTCCTTCGTGGCACTGTATAGTAAGTTAGTTGGCAATTCGATAGTGACGGAGTAAACAAAGTGGAAACCGCGACTTTTGCAGCAGGCTGCTTCTGGGGAGTGGAAGCGGAGTTCAGAAGGCAGAACGGAGTGATCTCGACGCAGGTCGGATACGTCGGCGGAAAACTCGAGAACCCGACCTACTATGACGTATGCAGCGATAGAACAGGTCACGCTGAAGCCGTCGAGGTCGAATTCGATCCGGCGGTGATCTCGTATGAAAAGCTCCTGAACCTCTTCTGGGAGCTGCACGATCCCACGACGGTCAACCGTCAGGGCCCCGACGTTGGCTCACAATATCGGTCAGCGATCTTTTTTCACACGCCCGAACAGGAGACAATCGCAAAAGCGTCGAAAGAGCGACTTCAAGCCAGCGGCCGCTATTCAAGACCTATCGCAACCGAAATAACGCCGGCTTCACGTTTCTACCGTGCCGAGGAATACCATCAACAGTATGAGGAAAAGCAAGGGTTGAGACATCGTTAGCCCTCTCCTGTCCCGCTGTGTTCATGCCCATTGAGACTGCTTCGAAGCTCGTCCTTTGGGTGCCTGACTCGCAATTGACACCTCCGAAGCCCAGAGGCTAGAGTGAGCGCTCGTCCGACACTCACTTCAATCAGAGGAAATCGATGAGCCACAAAGCCAGGAAAGATAAGACCACCTCGGGCATCAACCGAAGACAATTCTTGAAACAGAGCGCCCTGGCGAGCGCACTGGTCATCACCAGCCGTGACCTCTCCCGGGCCGTTGAATCGGCTTCCGTTTCGCGCGCGACGGTACGGCCTTTCGAGCTTGAAGAATTCACCATAAGAAACCTCTCTGACGGTCTGAAGTCCGGCCGCTTCACAGCTCGGTCAATAGCCGAAATGTATCTCGCTCGCATCGACGAAGTAGACAAGCATGGCCCGGCGGTAAACTCGGTCATCGAGACCAATCCCGATGCGCTGGCAATTGCGGATGCGCTCGATAAAGAGCGAAAAGATAGAGGCCCGCGCGGACCGTTGCATGGCGTGCCTATTCTGATCAAAGACAACATCGACACCTCCGACAAGATGAAGACCAGTGCCGGCTCGCTTGCCCTTGCCGAATCGATTGCGCCTCGTGATTCGTTTGTCGCGCAGAAGCTGCGCCAGGCCGGCGCAGTGATTCTCGGCAAGACGAACCTCAGCGAGTGGGCCAACATAAGGTCCAATCACTCGACGAGCGGCTGGAGCGGACGCGGAGGGCAGACCCGGAACCCATACGTCCTCGATCGGAATCCGTGCGGCTCGAGCTCCGGCTCCGGCGCCGCAGTGGCGGCGAATCTTTGCACGGCGGCGATCGGAACTGAAACCGATGGCTCGATTGTCTGTCCCTCTTCCGCGAACGGCCTCGCGGGGATTAAGGCGACGGTTGGATTGGTCAGCCGTTCGGGAATTATTCCCATCTCTCACAGTCAGGACGGCGCGGGGCCGATGACCCGCACCGTCGAAGATGCAGCAATCCTGCTCAGTGCGCTGACCGGCGTCGACCCACGCGACGCCTACACCAAACAGAGTCAGGGCAAGTTTCATCCCGACTACTCGAAGTTTCTCGACCCGAACGGCCTCAAAGGAGCGCGCATCGGAGTGGCTCGCAAGTTCTTCGGCTTCAGCGATCGCGTCGACAAGCTGATGGCCGAGGCGATCGATGTGATGAAGCGCGCAGGCGCGGTGATCGTGGACCCGGCGGACATCCCGACTCACGGCAAGTTCGATGATTCGGAACTCGAGGTCCTGCTGTTCGAGCTCAAAGCCGATCTCAATGCATATCTGAAAGGGCTCGGGCCAAATGCCCCGGTCCATTCGCTGAAGGAGGTCATCGACTTCAACGAGCGCAACCGCGAGAAAGAGATGCCCTACTTCGGCCAGGAGCTTTTCATCAAGGCGGAAGCCAAGGGCCCACTGACCAGCAAGGCCTACCTCACAGCGCTCGCAAAGAACCATCGCATGTCGCGCACGCAAGGTATTGATGCAGTGATGAACAAGCACAGGCTGGATGCGATCATCGGACCTACAGGCGGTCCTGCATGGCCAACCGATTGGATAAACGGCGATCATTTTGGCGGCGGCTGCTCGACTCCGCCGGCCGTGGCGGGCTACCCGAACATCAATGTGCCTGCCGGGTACGTCTTCGGATTGCCGGTTGGAATCTCGTTCTTTGGCAGAGCCTGGAGCGAGCCGACGCTGATCAAACTGGCATACGCATTCGAGCAGACGACAAAGCATCGCAAGCCGCCTCAGTTCCTGGCGACCGCCGACCTGCACGCATGAGCTTCGCCGGAGGAGACAATGAAACACGCAGGAGAAGAAACGCTCGATCTGTTAGAGGACCTGCTTCGCGAAGTCCGAAAACACGCAGTCCTGCGTGAGCGCAGAAGAGGCGCCTTCTACCGTCAGTCCGTGGGCATCCTACACTTTCACGAGGACCCCGCCGGATTATTTGCCGACCTGAAAGTGGATGGCGAGTGGAGGCGGTTTTCAGTCAACTCGAAGGCCGAACAGAAGGCTCTCCTTAAAGAACTGGCCGCCGCAGTCAGGGTCGGTTAGAATGCTCGCGGCTCTCCGATGCACACAACTTTCAAAGCAGGTCCGGATTTCGTGAAGCCTGTCGCTCGATTCAGGTGGCTTAAACGCTTCTTATTCGCCTCGTTCGTTGCCGCGGTTGTAGCGAACATCCCCGGCTGGGCGTCAGGCGGGAATGACCAAAAAGACAATTCTAACGGCGCGCCCGTGCTCGGAGCGCGCCTGTTTAAGGACCCGCGTTTTGCAACAGCTAAGGGCGACCTGCCGGCAAGTTGCAGTCACTGTCACCTGCTCGACGAGGACCCGCAGGGCCTTCGCGCGCACACTGATTTCCTGGCTCGAAGCTGGGTCTCGTATCGCCTGGGAGACCCGCGGAGGGATGAGCTTCGAAACTCGCCGACACTATTCGATGTGGCAAAGATGCCGCGGCTTCACTTCGATGGCGAGTTTGATTCCCTCGAGCAACTGGTCAAGGGAACTCTCTCGGGGCGGCCGATGGGATGGCTTCCGGCTGAACAGCAGGAGGCGTTCGAACAGATCCGACGCACCGTGCTTGCCGATACGGGAGACCCGAAGCGCCCGCGAAGCTCTTATCGCGAACAGTTCAAACAAGTCTACGGCGTCGCGCTCGAGGGCTTGAGCCGAGATGAAGTAGTTCAATGGGTAGCCCGCGCTATCTCCGATTACGTGCGCACGCTCAACAGCGAGAGGACAACGCCATATGACGCGTTCATTGCGATCAACGGATTGGAGAGCGAACCAGGAAAGAGCGATCCGGTTAAGTTCTTCGCGGCGCGTTTACTCGCTCGCATCTCGACACTGGAAGGCGAAGGGAAGCTTCAACTGCCAAAGGGATTTGACTCAACAGCGCTGGCAGGAATGAAGATATTCCTGCGCACCGAAGGCTCCGGGCCGGTGGGAAACTGCGTTAGCTGCCATGCCCCGCCGCTGTTCACCGACTTTTCATTTCACAACATGGGGATCAGTCAAATCGAGTACGACAAGCTCCATGGTGACGGGAGCTTTGCAGAATTGCGGATTCCCGGCGCGGCCGAAGCGGTCCGTCCGTCCCATCAGTTTCGCGAAACACCTTCCAAACGAAGACCGGGCGAGGTAGACCTGGGTTACTGGAACTTCGGCGATCTGAAGTCTTCCCCTCTTCGCCGCGCCGGCGAGAGCGATGACCAGGTTCTCCGTCGAATGATTGCGACTTTCAAGACGCCCACCTTACGCCATCTGAGATTCACGCCGCCGTATATGCACAATGGCGCGTTTGGTACCCTTGAGGACGCGCTATCCGAGCTTATCGAATTGAGCGATATGTCACGCGCCGGCCGAATCCGTGAAGGCGATGACGAGTTGGCAAAGATAAGACTCAGACCTGACGATATCCCGCCCCTGGTTGCCTTTCTCAATTCGTTGAATCAGGACTTGACGCCGAAGCGTCGGACTTCGGATTAGCTGAGTGCTTCAGCTTTCCCTCGACGAGCAAGAGAAAGTTCTGCAACATAATCCTTCTGCTTGCGGTCGCCGCAGCAGCGGCAACGTCGGAGGCCTCCGCGTCCGATTGGTCCTGCGTCGCATCGTCATCCACGTCAGCCGCCTCAGCGCTCTCATCTCCGCGTGTACCACTCTCGCGATATTCCTCGAGGAATTTGTTGACGTCCTCATCGTCCATCAATTCGGCCACATCATCAACGATCGTTTCGACAAACTCCGGTGAATCGGCCTCAAGCGCGCGGAGTTGCGATATCAGAAATGGAAGGAGTCGGGGATCTTTCATTTCCTTCTCAATCTCGATTAACTCGAGCTCCTTCTCACTCACCAATCCCGTGCCGAAGAGTGCTGCGGCAAGGCGTTCCTTTTGTTTCGTGGTTAGCAGGCTGATGAGGGGAGTTCTTGACTCTTCTTCGTCGGCTGACCCTTTGATATCTTCTACCTTTTTTTCATCGGCGACGCTGCCGGTAGTGCCCACCGAAGACACTTCGCCACCATTCTCATCGGACTCCTTGGCGTCAGTATCCTCATCACCGCTCTCGCGCTGGCGCAGAGCCCCGGCGCTCCAGGCAAGCTCGGTCGCTCCCTCCCATCTTGTAGCAGGTTCTTCAGCACAACGAACCAGCCATTCGGCGATCTCAGGACTGTTGACGTCCGTCTGCTTCATCTCGCGGAGTTCCTTGATGCGCGACACGTAGACGGCCAGGTCAGCCGCCGAGAGCTTCTTGACTCCGTATCTTGGATAGTACACTTCGTACCCATCCTGTACCTTGCCCGTCTGTCTGTCCTCATGTCGCGTGAGAAACACTAAGAGATCGTCACCCGTCACGAATGGCTGTTTGGCGTCTTCCCCATAGGTCCAATGGTAGACGTAGACGATTGGTTTCCTGGCGTGACCCTTGAGAGTTGAGGAGATCGTGAGAGCGGTCTTCATCAATACTGAGCTTCCGTCCCGTTCAATTTTCCTGGAGTCACCGACGCGGGCGACTACGATCAGCTCGTTGCTGTTGTAAAGCGTTCGCAGAGGCTGAGGCGCCGCAATAGAACCGCCCACAGTCACGACTTGCGGTTCCAGGCTCATCTTCACAGGAACTTGCTTCGCTTGATTCATGGCCACGCCGAGCCCGTTGATCAGTTGTCGGGAAAAGCCCTCGGCTTGAATCTCCAGCGTGTAAGAGCCCGGTTTCAACAGCTTGAAGCTAAAGGCACCCGCATCGGACGAGGTCGTACCTCTAACATCACCGGTTACCTCATTCTTGAGTATGACGGCAGCCCCGACGATAGCAGCCTGGTTGGGATCGAGCACGGTACCCTCGACAGTTCCTGTCGAGTCAGCAGGCTCAGCCTTTTCCCCTGTCCTCTTCATGACAGAGTCGGAGTAAGCAGACACAGGCAAGTTCGCCTGAGCCGGAGGCGCGGCTACTGCGTTGCCGCCGATACCCATAATCGCAGTGACCACCGCGGTGGCAATCGGTGAGACTCGACGTCCGCCAAGATGCACGCCTGTGTACGGTTCTGCCGTCAGAGTCGACCCATTCGCTTCGCGGACCAGCCTCACACATAGACGGCCGTTGGCTGAGGAAATGAGCGCCTGTGCCTCGTTTCTGGTCATCCTTGAAATGTTATAGACGTCTCTGCGGCACTCGCTGCAGTAACGAATTCGGTCGCTGCCAACCATCTGGTCCCAATCGATCGAACAGGGGACCGAGATCTGAAGGCTATCCAGCATGTCGGGTCTCTTGGTCATCATTCCACCTCGATATTCCAGGCAGTACTGAGGCAGGTGCACGGCGCCCGTCGATAGGACGTTAATCTAAACAACACCCGGAAACTTTCCGCGAATGTGCTTTGCAGACTTCCGAGCTGCGTTTCTCAGTCTTAGACGCCGCAAGCAGCGCTTTGTTCCAGAAGCGTGCCTCACTCTCGCCTCCTCATGATGAGAAGCCGGCACGTTCGACGCGTCTGTGCTTACAGCTTATGAACAGAATTGCGGTCGGAACCTTGCAGTAAATTGATGGACACTATTTTTTGAAGAGAGAGGAATCATCGACTGAGCCGAATCTGGCTTGATGCTCATTGCGGGCCTCGTCTTCGGCCCTTCGCGTATTTTCATTATCTCGTTTCCGTTGAAGCTCCCTCGCCTGTTCTGCTAACGGTGACAAGTAGTCGACCCAGTGACCGGGTCGAAAGAGCGAAACAGCAGATCCGAAACCTGTTAAGAGAACCGGCTCCAACTTGCGACGCGGCCACCGTCCGCGAACCAGGGACACGCTGACGCTGCAGTTCAACCAGCCATCTCGGCCCGAAGGACAGCACGAGATATGGAGGAGCTTGTCTTTGAAATGATAGGCGCCGTCAGGGTCGGGCCTTAAGCTCGGCCGGTCGAAGTCGCCGCGAAACACGTGCTCCCTCATGAAATCCACGGCAAGGGATTTCACACTCATCGCCTGTCTGGCTTCCGCGCTTATTCCGTAACTTCCTTCGTTCACGTGAGGTATTATGAGGGGACCAGAAGCGCGGATCAAGACTCTTGTATTTGGCAGTACGAACGGACAACCACGAATTTCACGAATTGAACGAATCGCCACAAATGACTCGTGTCAATTTGTGATATTCGTGTGATTCGTGGCTTCGCCTTCACCCGGCGGTGCTTCGAACGGCCATCGGCGGTAACGCCATGACCAGGTAACAAAGAAGATCACCCCCAGACCGAGACTTCCCAACCCGAATAGAATCACCTTCCAGTCTGTAGTCCCGAAGATGAAGATCCAACCGATCAGAGCAACGATGCTGGGTATCGGATAAAACCAGATTCGAAATGGGCGCTCCATCCCGGGCAAACGTCTTCTCAGGAGCGCCACGGCAAAAATCTGCCCGATAAACTGCACCAGAATCCTGGTCGTAATCAGCGCGTCGATCAC
>DASYSA010000739.1:0-5512 GCA_036003885.1 Blastocatellia bacterium
CTGCGGAGATGACAGTTCATCGCCGGGCAAAGACTGGCCAACTTCCTCATCCGTCGCGCCCCAGCACAGATGCCAGGGCCGAATGAGCAACGAATACACAAACGCTACTGCAAACAAACCAAAGGCAACTTCTAGGCCCACAGTAAGAGTCGACATTGCTCTCTCCTCTCCTTATGACAAACAGGCCATGACCTTCATTCCAGTTTTCTACCGTATTCGAATAGACAGGATCACGGGACATTGTGCAACACCAGCGGAGGTTCCGAAGTGTGCGTCTCCGGCAGGGCAGCGTTCCTTCTTGAGACGGGTCTTGCGTCAAATCTGGTCCACCTGGCAATCGGCATTCTGTTCTCCCTGCTGACAATCTAAAAAAGAGCGTGGTGGGAGCGGTCAATCACCGCGGAACCACTTATTCCCCTCGGCCGAAGTCAGAGTCTATCGTCGACATGAAGCCGAAGAGTAGAATCTAAACTTCACCCACCCCGCTCAACTGCTTGACCTGAATGCAGAAGACTATGACCGAGGATCCGCCATCGTGCACCGGCACCGACTCGACAGGCGTCAGGTGCGGAAAGCGCTGGAACAGTTCGCGTAGAGCCCAATTGCGTTCTACAGAGTCGACCAACTCGTGATAGTTGCCGTATGCGATTGCGCTCCGCCATTGATATTCGTCACGGATCTCGTCAACCTGGAGGCACGCCCTGGGATTGGCTCGCAGAGCTGCGATCTTGCGGCCCAACAACGAGTGAATGTAGATGCGATCGTCCCGAAAGATGTAGCTCACCGGTACCACGTACGGCGCACCGTCGAATATGCAGCCCAACCTGCCGACTCGCGCTGAAGCGAGAAGCTTTCGCGTTTCGTCTTCGCTCAGTTGACTCAACATCTCTCAACTCTTCTCATCGTCGCTGTGACGCGTTTCCTCAATTGCCGGCCTTCACCCATGCGAGCCATTCGCAATTTGCTTCCTGCGCACGATCTCCACAGAGCACTTTGCGTGCGAGGCTACGGCTTGTGACACCGAGCCGAGCAACAAGCGCTTGAATCCCCTATAGCCGTGAGAGCCGACCACGAGCAGATCAGCGTCCCACTGTTCGGCCCGGTCTACAATCTCCTGTACGGGGTGGCCGGCGACGACGTTGGCGGTGACCCGCAAACTGCTTGCTCCCGAGCGCAACCGCTCGACCGCCTTGTCGACTGCGGCCCGAGATTGCTGCTGGCCGATCTTCTCCATCTCTTCGTAATAGCTGGACGGAAGCGCGGCCGCCTCGCCCATTGGGTAAGCGGGTTGCTCAGCGACGGACAGCACATCGACTTCAGTCCCCTCGGGCCACGGTCGGCTCGCGATCTGCTCGACCGCTGCATCACTGAACGTTGATCCATCTACCGCAAGCAGTAGTTTCATTTCTGAATTACCTCCCTCGCCTCATGAGCGAAAGCTGCGCTCGCCTCTGTGCGAAGCGGCTCGTTCACCGGGGTTGCGATCGCCGGTCTCAGCGGCCGAGCAATCAGAATCGGGCAGGGTGCCTGGCGCAACACGCGGTCCGCGTTTGAACCAAACAGGGCGCGCATTCCGAATCCGGTGCCGCTCGCGCCCATGCAAATCAGCTCAACGGCTTGATCCTCCGCGTAAGCCAGAACCTCGCGATAAGGCTGCCCCTCGCGAACTGCATGGCGAACCGACCACCCTCCCACCTCGCTGTGCGGCACCGCGGTCTTCAAGGCCGCAAACGTCTTGCGGAAGGTACTCTCTGAGGAAAAAGGGAGTTGCGAGATCTCTGAAGGAATCACCTTTGGGCGCGAAGGCACTACGTGAAGAACGTGCAACTCGGCGCCGTATTGCTGCGCGAATGATAGCCCATAGGAAAGCGCTAACTCGGAGTCGCTTGAAAAGTCGTAAGCCACCAGGACTCGTTTCAGGTCGAGGCTGTTCGCGGTTCTGCCCGCCCATTCGATCTCGCGCGCGTGAGTCACCAGTGTTGGGCAGGGCGCCATCCTGCAGACAGATTCGGCGACCGATCCCAGCAGGGCAGCGGCGTATGGTCGACGCCTGGAGCGCATGATAATCAGGTCGGCCTGACGCTCGGCTGCCTCACGGGCGATCTCAACGTCGGGCTCGCCGCTGACAATCACAGACTCACAGTCGAGCGCGGGCGCCGTGGGTGAGAGCATGTATTCGTGCGTGAAGTTCTCGACAATGTTCCTAAGCGCGGCGCGATCAGTGACTTCTGCGTTGGTTTCGGTGGCTGTGCAATGCAAGACGAATAGCTTCGCGTGGTAACTACTGGCGAACGCGAAAGCATAGCGGAGCGCCTGACTGGAGTCAGGCGACAACTCCACCGGACAGACTATTCGCTTGAAGCTCAACCTATTGTCGTCCAACATATCTGCCGTCCCGCCTTTGGAGTCAGGTGGCCTTTCCCCTCGCTGAATCAAGTTCCGGCCGTCGGCGCGAGGGACGCCCCTTACAGGTTCCCCTTAGAACCGAGCAACACTCGTGCCGTCGGAAAGTGGTTTGAGTTTGTGTGCTGTTCTCTCTTATTGAACGAGTCCTGGGTTCCCGGTCAAAGCTCAACTCGGCGAATACTCACTGAGTGCTTTTGCGCAGCGCTGGGGAGGTTTCCGCTGTGCTCGGCTCCTTTCGGTCCCACGGTCCCAACAGAATTCCACATTCTATTAGCTGCTTTAAGCCGCCCTCGTTTTTTGCTCAGGCACGCTCATTGCTCTCAACCACAAGTCAAGGGTTGGTGAGTCGCTGGACACAGAACGCGTGATGACTCACGTTGCTCGCAACCAGGAGGGTCACCCGCGGCAAGCGCTGCATTGACCCTGGAGGGTTTATGCGCGCGCCTTATGGACTCGAGATAATAGAGAACTGCGCCGAATGTAATCTTCGGTGCGATGGCTTCTTTTGTGATCTTCCACTTGCTGTGCTCAAGCACTTTGAATCGCTTAAGTACGCCACAGTTTTTCCCAAGGGCGCGATCCTCTTCCTCGAAGGTCAGTCTCCGCGGGGCATCTTCATGCTCTGCAGCGGTCGGGTGAAGTTGTCCAGCAGCTCGGCAAGCGGCAGGACAATAATTGCTCACATCGGAGCGCCGGGCGAGGTCCTCGGTCTGAGTGCAGCGGTATCCAACGCGCCCTACGAGGTTACAGCGGAGACGCTTGAACCTTGCCAGGTCAATTTCATCAAGCAGGCAGAGTTCCTGAAGTTCCTGTCCGAGGAGAGCATTGCGTGCCTCCGAGTCGCTCAGCACCTGAGCGGCGCTTACCGGCAAGCGAGTGACCAGGCGCGTTTGCTGGGGCTCTCGGAGTCGACGGCTGAGAAGCTGGCGAACCTGATCCTCAGCTGGTGCGACCGCGAAGGTAAACAGACCGAACGCGGGATCAGCCTCAAACTGACGCTCACTCATGAGGAGATAGCTCAGTTGATAGGGTCATCGCGCGAGACTGTCACTCGATTGCTCGGCGACCTAAAGAATCGGCGGATAATTTTGATCAAGGGCTCAACGATGATCGTTCCCGACCGCGCCGCCCTCGAGCACCTGAGCGGCACGTAGCCGGAATGATCCGGCGCTGCGCGCTAACGCTCAAACTCCCTCCAGGTCTTCAAGCTAGTGTTGTTCGTCACCTCGAAAGGTGATACCCATCATATCCTCAGGCCACCCATTCCGAGAGAATAGACCAGGACGCAGATTCTTCAAAAGCGAGGTATCGAGCTGTGTTGGTGTGCGCAATAGGCAAAACGCATGTGGACTCGGTACGAGCCTCGGTCGAGCGCGCGTCGACCGGCGCCTCTCCTCAAGAGTTGACAAGCGCGCTCCTTACGGCAGCGATGATCGGTCATATCGCGGCGGTGGCGGTGCTTCTGGATCGAGGTGCGGAGGTGAATGCTGCAGATAGCTCCAGCCGTACGCCGTTGCTCGAAGCCACGTTCGGCGGCCACCTCGACGCAGTGGACCTTCTGCTGACACGCGGGGCCGAGGTCAATGCAAGAGACAAAGACGGATGGACCGCGTTGATGGAAGCAGCGTCGAAGTGCAGGACAGAGATCGTCAGACTGCTACTGGCCCGCGGCGCCGACCCGAAGGCCGTGAGCAACGCCGGCTGGACCGCTTTGAAGGTGGCCGCCAAGGGTAACCATGAACTAGTAACTCTGCTACGCGAAACATCTAACCACCGCCGCCGTTAAGGCGAGCGTCGAAGCTGAGCTCCGAATTGTCCCATCTCGGAAGTGCGAAGGCATGGGATCGCCCGCGCCCATGCCCGGCACCAAATTCTCATTAACACTACTCTCGGACGATTCGTAGAGGGAAATTGCACAATGGATAATAAGCAAGTCACGATCGATGGCAACGAAGCCGCCGCCTTCATAGCTCACAAAACCAATGAAGTCATAGCTATTTACCAGATTACGCCGTCTTCACCGATGGGTGAACTTGCCGATGAGTGGACCGCCGGCAGGCAGATGAACATCTGGGGAATGATCCCCACAGTGCGCGAAATGCAGTCCGAAGGGGGAGCAGCAGGAGCCGTCCACGGCGCCCTTCAGGTCGGATCGCTTACGACGACCTTTACAGCGAGCCAGGGCCTCCTGCTCATGATCCCCAATATGTTCAAGATTGCCGGAGAACTTACCAGCACCGTCTTTCACATAGCAGCGCGCTCGGTAGCTACGCATGCGCTCTCGATCTTTGGCGATCACAGCGACGTGATGGCCGCGCGTTCGACCGGCTGGGCAATGCTGTTCGCCAACTCGGTTCAGGAAGTGATGGACTTCGCTCTGATCGCCCAGGCCGGCACCCTTCGCTCGCGAGTTCCGTTTCTCCACGTCTTCGACGGCTTTCGCACTTCTCACGAAGTTATGAAGATTGAAAAGGTCAAAGATGAAGACATATGCGAGATGATCGATGCCGAACGGGTCCGAGCACACCGCGCGCGTGCCCTCACGCCGGACCGTCCAGTGATGCGCGGGACTGCGCAAAACCCTGACGTATTTTTTCAGTCGCGCGAAGCGGCAAACCGTTATTATCTCCAGACTCCCGCGATTGTTCAGTCGGAGATGGACAGGTTCGCAGGTCTGACGGGGCGACAGTATCACCTCTTCGACTACTTCGGCGCCGCCGATGCCGAGCGGGTAATTGTAGCGATGGGTTCGGGCTGCCAGACCGCCGAAGAAACGGTGGCCGCTCTGGTTGGGCAGGGCGAGAAGGTTGGGCTTCTGAAGGTGAGGTTGTACCGTCCGTTTTCTGTTGAACTCTTCCTCTCGGCCCTTCCTCCGACGGCCCAGTCGATCGCCGTTCTTGACAGGACCAAGGAGCCAGGTAGCGCGGGCGAGCCGCTCTACCAGGATGTAGTGACCGCGATCAGCGAAAGCCTGATGGACGGGTCGTCGAGGTTCGAGCGTCCGCCCCGAGTCGTCGGAGGCCGGTACGGTCTGGCTTCAAAGGAGTTCACGCCGGCGATGGTAAAAGGCGTGTTCGACGAGTTGAAGCAGCCGGCTCCGAAGAAT